>CAZXTO010000078.1:0-12466 GCA_964643675.1 uncultured Planctomycetales bacterium | reverse complement strand
CGCGCGCGCCCAGCGGGGCCAGCAGCTCCGCGCCGCGCGTGAGGCCGGCCTGCTGCACCCCTTCGTCACGCCGCCGCGGCTGCTGGGCCTGGACGGCTGGGGCGAAGAGGGCCTGACCGGCCACGAGGACCGGCGGGTCGAAGGCCTGTGGTTCGAGGAAGAGGACGGCGACCTCCACGTCGGTCGGGACAAGCCGCGCCAAGGCACCGACACGATGGACCGCGCCGCCCACTGGCGCGACGCCTTCGTGCTCGGCGAGGCCTGGATGGAGCCGGGGCGCTACCGGGTGGCGGCGCAGGTGGAGCTGACCACCAGCTACGTCAGCGCCGGGGTGGCGATCGGCTGGACCCGGCGCGACCGCAACCTGCGCTTCGGCTTCAGCGGCGGCGACCGCAAGTTCGCGATCGGCGAGATCGAGGAGTCGCGCGGGCTGCAGGGCGTCTCCTGGTCGCTCGACGGCCTCTACGCCCGCCGCGGCGCGGTGACCGGCTACCACGCCTTCGGCGCCGAGAGGAACACCTTCGAGATGGAGGTGTTGGTCGACGGCCCGACCGCCGAGCTGCGCCTCGACGGCGAGACCGTCGGCTGGACCACCACCGTCGACGGCAGCCCGATCCAGGGACGGATCGGCTTCTACACCAGCCAGGGCGCGATCCGGGTCCGGACCCCGATGGTCCAGCGCCTCGACCGCGACCGCTGGGCCACCGGCGGCATCGCCCCGGGCGGCGGCCTGCACCCGGTGAAGAGCGGCGCGCCGAGCTGGTCCGAGCTGGTCGGCCGCCCGGTCAGCGGCCTGCCGCTGCTGCCCTCGGGCACGGTGCTGCTGTGGTTCCCCGACCAGACCGCCGAGAAGCTGGCCGAGATGGAGCAAGGCGACTGGCTGGAACGGGTCGACGGGGTGCTCGCGAAGCTGGCCGAGGACTTCGAGTTCGAGGGCCCCAGCCAGGGCGTGGCGGCGGTGCTGCCGCCGAGCTTCCCGGCCGCGGCGGAGCCCGGGCTTCTGGAGCGATACCACGGGGCCTTCGAGGGCGGCTTCCGGCTCGTGCGGCACCAACGCCCCGGGTCCTTGGAGGAGAGCGATTGGACCATCCAGGGCTGGACCACCCCGACCCTGGCCTTCGTCGACCCGGCCGGCGTGCTGCAGTACTTCGAGAAGGTGAAGCGCTACCGCAGCGGCTTGTCCAAGGAGCTGCTGCGCTGGATGGCGCTGCACCAGGACCACTCCCGCCCGGGCCAGGCCGGCGCCCACGAATAGCGCCGGCCCGACGAGCGGGCCCGCTCAGCGAACGGGGCCGTGCAGCTCGATCTCGGTGAAGCCGACCGCGGCCTTGCCCAGCTCGCCGCCGGTCACCGCCAACACCTGCACGCTGAGCTTGTTGATCGAGCGCGGCTTCTCCAATTCGAGCACGGTCTTGGACTGCGGATCCGGGTCGATCTCCACCACCAGCGGCTCCTTGTCGCGGTTGATCCGCAGCTCCACCCGGATCGGCCGCGGGTTGTTGTCCTGCTCGCTGGCGCGCGTCCGCGCGTGGGTGAACAGGATCCGCTGGGTGCGGACGCCGCGCTTGAGCTTGATCTCCAGTCGCGGCTCCGCGTCATCCGCCTTGCAGGTCCAGCGCGAGCCGTACAGGTTGTCGGTCGCCGCCTTGCCGTTGCCGCTCGAGGCGCTCACCTCGGGCCGCGCCCGCGGCAGCAGGTTCCGGCTCGAGTCGGCGGCGTAGCGCAGCTTGGCCTGCACCACCCCCTGCTCGAGCAGGAAGCGGGCGACGCCCGAGCGCAGCTCGACGCCGTCCGGCCCCTCCGCCACCGCCTGCACCTCCCAGTCGCCGGGGTGCGGCGCGCTGAAGCGGACCGAGTAGCGCGAAGGCGTCAGCTCGTCGCCGCCCCGGCCGGTGCCGACGCCGGCCTCCTGCCACTCGCCCTCGGGCTGGCGGATCCGGTAGCGGACCTCGGCCACGGCCGGCGCCCCCTCCGGCAGCTCCACGCCCTCCACGTACATCACCAGCGGCTCCCCGGGGATCACCACCAGCTTCAGCGGGCCCTCCTCGGCGGAGGTCCGCACCGCGCGCGAGGCGCTCTTGCCCTGGCCGGTGGTCGCGGCGGCGGTCGCACGCTTCAGGAACAGGAGCGCGTAGCAGGTGATGGTCTCGGGCCTGGCCCCCCACTCGTCGGTCCACTGCCCCTTGTCCTTCTGCTGGCGCAGCAGCACCTCGGCGCCGTCCCAGTACCAGTCGTGGTCGCCGATCTGCTCGGTGCCGAGCAGCGAACCGGCTCGCTCCAGGCCGTAGAGGTAGTAGTGGTGGTGGCCGGTGCGGCCGGGGTTGCCGGTGACCGTGTAGTGGGCCGCCAACCAGTTGGTTCCCAGGTCCTGGGCCCGTCGGATCTTCTTGGCCACCGGCCCGTCCGGATCGGGGTCCAGGCCCTGGCGGCAGATCTCGAGGGTGGCGACCCCGGCCACGGTCATCGACCCGGTGGCCTGCTTGGGGTTGCCGCGACGGTAGGCGAAGCCGGCCACCGGCATGCGCCGGCCGGAGATTCCCTTGCCGCCCGGGACCGCGTCGACCTTGGAGCTGCGCAGCTGGTGGTCGAGCACGCCGTCGAGCAGCCGGGTCCACACCCGGTCGGGCACCTCGATGCCGATCTGCTCGGCGGCGCGCAGGCCGAGCGCGGCGTACTGGGTGTTGGACAGGTCCAGCGCGCCCTCGGGGTAGGCCCAGGCGCCGCGCATCCGGTCCTGCCAGCTGGCCAGGTCGACCACCAGCTCCTCCATCCAGGCCTGGTGATCGGGGTCGCGCGCCGCCGCCAGCGCCATCATCTGGCAGCCGATCGAATAGGTGCGGGTGGGCGGCTCCTCGCGCAGGTAGGCGAAGGCCCGCAGCACCGCCGGGTGGCGCGGAGGCAGCCCGGACTTGAGCAGGGTGTAGGCCACCAGGGCGGTCTCGCCGTTGCGGTACTGCGGCTGGTACTCGCCCCAGGAGCCGTCGAGCAGCTGCCGCGAGAGCAGGAAGTCCACCCCCTCCTGGATGGAGGCGTTGATCTCCTCCTGGCCCACGCGCCGGTACTCCCGCATCTGGAAGCCCCAGGCGCCGCCGCCGTTGTTGACCTTCACCAGCAGGTGGTGCGGCCCGGCCTCGAGTTGCAGTCGCAGCCGATCATTGCTCACGTTGACCCCGCGCGCGACGTTGCGGTCGTGGACCAGCTCGCCGTCCACCCACACCCGCAGGCCGTCGTCGCTGCCCATCTGCAGGTCGACCCGGCCCGCCGAGCGGGTCTCGAAGCGGCGGTAGAGGTAGGCCACCGCGTTGTCGCTCCAGTCCGCCGCGCTCACGCCATCCGGCCGCGGGAAGACGCTCGGGAAGTCGATTCGGCCGACGTCGGCCTTGGTCTCGTTGGGATCCCCCTCCGGCAGCAGCGGCCACCAACGCAGCTCGCGCTTGGCCTTGCCGCGGTAGCGCTCGCCAAGGCCGTCCCAGACCTCGCCCGGCTCGACCGAAGCGAAGTCGGCCTCCGGCCCGTGGCTGGGTCGGTTGTCGCCCGAGCCCTTCGGGTGGTGGAAGGGGCCGACGGCGTGCCACGGTCCCCAGGAGTGCTGGTCCTGGGCGAGCAAGGGACTCCCGGCGGCGGCCAGGAGCAGCGGGAGAAGGAATCGGCGGAGCTGGCGATCCATCGCGGCGGGGGGAGAAACGCGAGGGGTCGAGGGGTGTGGAGTGTATCCCTAAAGCCTTACATGGGTACTGGATTGGCGGCCCGCCGACCTACAATCCGCGACGCCCCCCGCCCTCGAGGCCATGTCCGACCACCAACCGCAGGACCCGCACGAGCCTGACCAAGGGGATTCCCTATCCCATCGGCTGATCGCCGAGCGCGGGCGCAAGGTCCGGTGGGTCGGCCGCGCCGCCCTGGTCCTGGCCCTCGAGAAGGCGGTGCTGGAGGCCATCCGGGCCCGGCTCGGGGTCCAGAACGAGGTCCTGGCCGAGGAGGTGGTCGAGGAGGCCCGCTCGAGCTTCTTCCGCCAGCTGTCCGGCCGCGGGCGCGCCGCCCGCTCCTTCACCGAGTCCGGGCTGCAGGAGCTCATCGACGAGGCCCGGCAGCACTTCGAGGACTCCCGGGTGCAGGTGGCCGACGAGATCGAGGACCTCGAGCAGCGCCTCGACGCCCGCCGCGAGGCCATCCTCGCCGAGCAGGCGCGCCTCGAGCAGGAGCTCGAGGAGAGCTTCCACCCGGACCGGAACGAGCTGGCGGCCGAGATGCGGCGCCGCTTCGCCGGCGCCGGCCTCACCGAGGCCGCCCACCAGGAGCTGCTCGAACAATTGATCGAGCTCGTGCTCGCCGAGCTCCGGCGGGTGCAACACCAAGTGCTGGAGCTGCAGAAGGCCCAGCACGAGCACGAGCTGGAGATCGCCGAGCGGCGCATCGCCAAGCTCGCCGCCACCCTCCAGGCCACCGAGCGGAACCTCCGCAAGCTGGCCGAGAGCAAGGGCTTCGACCCCGGCCTGGCCTCGATCTACCGCGAGGTCCAGGGACTGTCCGAGGAAGACGCCCTCGCCGAATTGAAGCGCGAGATGCTCTCCAAGATCTTCGAGGCCAACCTCAAGCTCCGGGAGCAGCGCGCCGCCGATCCAGAAGAGGAGTGACCGCGGCCCCTCGGCCTCGGCGCGCCTCCCCCAGCCCAGCACGCCCCAAGCAACACGATGAGCGAACACGATCAAGACCTATCCGCCGATGAACCCGTCAAGAAGGAAGAGGGGGTGCTCTACCTCGGCATCGACCTCGGCACCTCCCGCACGGCGGTCTCGTCCAGCAACGGCGTGCGCGACGGCATCGCCAGCCACGTCGGCTATCCGAAGGACGTGGTCAGCCGCAAGCTGCTCAAGAAGGAGGTGCTGTTCGGCGAGGAGGCGGTCAGCCACCGGCTGTCGCTGAACTTCTACACCCCGCTCTCGAAGGGGGTGCTGCGCTTCAACGAGGAGGAGGGCGGCGACTCCGAGGGCAACCTGCGGGCCGCCCGCGACCTGGTGCGGGAGATCGTGCGGCTGGCCAAGCCGCGCAAGGACGAGTTGATCTACGCGGTGATCGGCGTGCCCTCCGAGGCCTCCTTCAAGAACAAGGACGCGATCCTCGACGCCGCGCGCGAGTCGGTCGACTCGGTGATGCTGTGTTCGGAGCCCTTCGCGGTCGCCTACGGCCAGGACATGCTTGACGACGTGCTGGTGATCGACATCGGCGCCGGCACGGTGGACCTGTGCCGGATGCACGGCACCATGCCGGAGGAGACCGACCAGCTCACCCTCGAGACCGCCGGCAACTCGGTCGATGACCGCCTCTGCGAGCTGATCAAGGAGAAGCACCCCGAGGCCCAGTTCACCATCCGCATGGCCAAGGGCTTCAAGGAGCGCTTCAGCTCGGTCGCCGACCAGATGGAGCCGGCGGTGGTCGAGATGCCGGTCAACGGCAAGCCGACCGAGTTCGACATCACCGACCTGGTGCGCGAGGCCTGCCGCTCGATCATCGGGCCGATCGTCGACGGCCTGCACAAGCTGATCGCCAGCTTCGACCCGGAATTCCAGCACCGCCTGCGCAACCGGGTGCTGCTGGCGGGCGGCGGCAGCCTGATCAAGGGCCTGGACACCGCCATCGAGAAGCAGATGGCCGAGCGGCTGGGCGGCGGCACGGTGATCCACCTCGAGGAGCCTGTCTACGGCGGCGCCGAGGGCGCGCTGAAGATCGCCCACGACATGCCCGAGGACTTCTGGCAGAAGCTCAGCTGAGCCGGCTCAGCGCAGGGTCGCGGTGACCCAGCGCAACAGGGCGGTGGCCGCGGCGACGGCCACCGCCCCTCCCATTGCCCCGACGCCCAGCATGAGCAGCATCCGGAGCAGGAAGGGAGGCCCGCCGGAGGCGGTGGCCGGGGGCGGGCTCAGCTCGCCGCGCTCGACCGCTTCGGCGTGCAGCAGATCGTAGGCGTCGGCGCGGAGCTCGGCCTCGACCTCGGCCCGGACCCGCGAGGGGATCTCCTCGAACTCGGGCCGCAGGCTGGCGGCCACGGACTCGGGCGCCTCGTCCTCGAGGACGAAGGTGAGCTCGGGTTCGCGGGTGTCCGTCATGATCGCTGCCGGTGGCGGCGGCGGATTCTAGCAGGCCTGCCCCGGCATTCCGCGAGCGAGGAGCCGAACCGACCGCGACGCTCCAGCACAAAAGCCCCGGAGGCGACTCCGAACCGCCAAGCCATCCCTTTGTGGCTGTCGATCCAAGGTCGCCCCCGGTCTTCGCGAGCATTGGGTCTTGCTCGATCGCTCTCTTTATCGAACGAGGAGGCCGTGACCCATAACGGAATCCGCCAAAAACCTGATCGGGAATTCTCGAGTGCAAGCTGTTTTCGGCACGGGGTTTGTTGGGTGTGGCGATGTCTCCTCGCCACCAGCACCGTGGTGTTGCCACGGCGGGCGCCGGGGGAAAAGGGCCTCAAGTGGCCGCTTCCCCTGCAACGCCGGCCCGCCGCCTGCCGTGCCTATAATGCGCCGCCACCGCGGCTCCCTCGGCCCGCGCCCGCGACCCTCCCCCGCCCCATCGATGAAGCTGCTGCAGAAGACCCTCGTCCCGGTGGCGGCCGGCTGGGCCCTCGGCGCCTGGGAAGGCGCCCTGGTCCACGCCAGCTACCACCACAATTTCGGCCTGCTGGAGCAGATCAACGCCGTCCTGATCCCCTGCGGCGCCTACGGCCTGCTGTTCTGGGGCGCAGGCCTGGTCAGCGAGCTGCTCCTGGGGCGCTGGATCGACGCCTCTCCGGCCCGGCGGCGGCTGGTCTCCTGGGCCTGGATCGGCCTGGCCGCGCTCGGCGCCGCCTGGGTGCTCCGCAGCCGCCTGATCACCGGCCTGGACAAGAACCTGCCCTGGGCCGCGCCGGGGCTGCTGCTCGCCGTCGGCTGCGCCTGGGGCGGCCTGTGGCTGCAGAAGCGCGGCCGCGGCGGCTGGCTCGGCGCCTTCATGCCCGCCTTGACCGTGGTCGCCGTGGGCGCCTACCTGGTCCTCACCCCGGTCATCGGCGCCGGATACCTGAGCAGCGCCGAGCCGCAGGGCGAGGCGCCCGAGGGAGCGCCGAACATCGTCCTGGTGACCTGGGACACGGTGCGGGCCGACACCCTGCCCCTGTTCGGCGGCGAGGGACTGGAGACGCCGGAGCTCGACCGCCTGGCCGGCGAGGGGTTCGTCTTCGACGACTTCCAGGCGGTGGCCCCGATCACCGGGCCCAGCCACGCCTCAGTCCTCACCGGTCTCTATCCGCCCAGCCACGGCCTGCGCTCGAACAGCGACCGCACCGCCGACTTCGGCACCCCCACGCTCGCCCAGCACTTCGCCGACCGGGGCTACGCCACCGGCGGCTTCGTCTCCGCCTTCCCGGTCGCGGCCCAGTTCGGCTTCGACGCCGGCTTCCAGGCCTTCGACGACCGCACCCACGAGCCGCCCAGCGAGCAGTTCCTGCGCAGCCTGATCTTCACCTGCTGGCTCGCCAACCGGGCGATCCCCGAGGACCTGCACCCGCCGCAGGCCTCCACCGCCGGCGAGACCACCCTCGACCGCGCGCTGCACTGGCTCGAGGGGACCGACCGTCCCTTCTTCCTGTGGCTGCACCTCTACGACGCCCACCACCCCTACCGGCCGCCGGCCCCCTACCGCGAGCGCGCCCTGGCCCAGGCCGAGGCCGGCCCGCGCCCGGTGGACCCCGAGTCCGAGTCGGGTTGGGTGTTGCAACGCGGCGAGATCGAGCGCCTCGACGGCCTGCTCGGCGAGCTGCGCCGCGCCATCGAAGAGCGTGACCCGGGCCTGGCCAACACCATGGTCGTGCTGACCGCCGACCACGGCGAGTGCTTCGGCGAGGGCGGCTACACCTACAGCCACCACAGTTCGCTCTACCCCGCCACCCAGCACGTGATCGGCCTGGTCCGGCCGCAGGCCGCGATCGATGGCCTGCTGCGCGGCGGCCGCTCCGCGGCGGCGAGCTCGCACGTCGACCTGTTCCCGACCATCTGCGAGCTGGCGGAGGCGCCCGGCCCCGAGGTCCAGGGCCGCAGCCTGGTGCCCTTCCTGCGCGGCGAGGGCGACGACAGCCCGCGCGGCATCTACATGGAGGCCTACCAGCGCCAGCTCAAGGACAAGCGCATGCAGGCCTGGCGGCTCACGCCCTGGACCCTGATCGAGAGCCTGGCCGGCGACGAGAAGCTGGTCCACGACGAGCGCGGCGAGGTGCCGATCGCCGAGGCCGATCCGGCCCTGCTCGCGCGGCTCCGCGACGGCCGCCGAGACTTCCTCGGCTCGATCGTGATCCGCGAGGGCGAGACGATCGCCAACGAGGAGACCGACCAGGCGCTCGACGACCTCGGCTACGTCGAGGTCGAGGAAGGCGACTGAGGCTCGACCGCGGCCCGCCTAGGCGGCGCTGCGGTCTCCTTCGGACGGCGGCCGCGCCACGCGCTGGTCGAACAGCGGCTCCTCGATCGGCCGCGGCGCGCTGATGCCGTAGCCCTGGGCGTAGTCGACGCCGATGTAGTTCAGCTTGGCCAGGATGCGGTCGTTCTCGACGAACTCGGCGATGGTGCGCTTGCCCATCACCTGGCCGACCTCGTGGATGGACTTGACCATCGCGAAGGCGGTGGCGTCGGTGGCGATGTCGCGCACGAACATGCCGTCGATCTTGAGCAGGTCCACCGGCAGGTTGCGCAGGTAGGCGAAGGAGCTGAGGCCGCTGCCGAAGTCGTCGAGGGCGAACAGGCAGCCGCGCTTCTTGAGGACCTGGATGAACTCGATCGCGGCGTGCATGTTGGCCACCGCCACGGTCTCGGTGACCTCGAAGCAGATCCGGTCGGGCGAGATGATGCCGTCCTCGAACTGCTGGTCGATGAACTGAAGCAGCTCCGGGTCGCCCAGCGACTGGCCCGAGAGGTTGATCGAGCACAGCGACAGGCGATCGAGCTCCTCTCGGTTCCGCTTCAGCCAGCCCAGGGTATTGCCGACCACCCAGCGATCGATGCGACCGGCCAGGTTGTAGCGCTCGGCCGATTGCAGGAAGACGCCAGGAGGCAGGATGCGCCCCTCCGGGTCCAGCATGCGGATCAGGATCTCGTAGTGGTCGCCGTCCTCGTCGTCGCGCACCGGCACGATCGGCTGCCGGTAGAGGCGGAAGCGGTCCTGCTCGAAGGCCTCGGTGATCATCGACACCGCCTTCATCTCCTCCTGGATCTGCTCCAGGCTGGAGTCGCCTTCCTCGTAGACCTGGAGCCGGTCGCGGCCGGCGTCCTTGGCCGCGAAGCAGAGCGTGTCGGCCAGGCTCATCGCCGTGCTGACGCTGTGCTCGGTGCCGCTGAGCTGGACCAGGCCGACGCTCGAGCTGATCTCGAAGCGCTGCCCCTCCCAGCTGAAGTTCATGCTCTTGAGCGAGGCGCGCAGGCTCTCCACCCGGGAGACCGCGTGGTGCAGCGGGCAGTCCTTGAGCAGGATGGCGAATTCGTCGCCGCCCAGGCGCGCCAGCAGGTCCGGCGGGTCGATGTGGGCCTCCAGGGCGCGCGCGACCTGCCGCAGCAGCTCGTCGCCGGCCGGGTGTCCGCAGGTGTCGTTGACGACCTTGAACTGGTCGAGGTCGAGCAGGCAGAGGGCGTGCTCGCTGCCCTTCTCGGCGGCGTGCTCGATCAGGATCTGCAGGCGCCGCTCGACCTCGCGGCGGTTGGGCAGACCGGTCAGGGTGTCGTGGTGCTCGCGGAAGCTGAGGTCTTCGCTCAGCTCGTGGGCGCGGGTGGTGTCCTCACCCACCCACAGCACGACCCGCCCCTCCTCGCCGCGCATGACGCGGTTCACGGTCCGGACCCACGGCGTGCTGCCGTCGCGGCACATCATGCGGGCTTCGCGCTCGTAGACCGGCTCCTCCTCGAGCAGCACGGTGCGGAAGTACTCCTCCGCCTCCTCGCGCTCCTCCTTGGGGTAGAGCATGCTGAACGGCCGGCCGATCAGGTCCTCGGGCCGGAAGCCGAGGCGGTCGGCGCCGAAGCGGTTGATCGAGATGATCCGCCCCTCCGGATCGGAGGTCAGGAACATCGCCGGGCTGTCGTGGTAGAAGGCCCGGAAGCGGTTCTCGGAGCCGCGCAGGGCCTCCTCGGTGTGCCGCCGGGCGTCGATCTCGGCCTGCAGCAGGCGCGTGCGCTCGTCCACCTGGTGGGCCATGTCGGCGAAGGCGCGGGCCACCAGCCCGGCCTCGCCCGGCGCGTCGACCGGCAGCTCGAAGTCCGGGGAGCCCTGTCCGTAGGACTCCACCGAGGCCGCGATCTCGTCCAGCGGACCGGCGATGCCCTCGGCCAGGCGCCAGCCAAGCAGGATCGCCAGGGCAACCAGCACCAGGGTGAAGATCAGGGTCTGGTCGCGGACGACGCGCGCCGCGGCCACCACCTCGTCGTAGTCGGCGATCACCCCGACCGCGTAGAAGCCGTCGGCCACCCCCGGGTCGAGGCGGATCCGCAGCAGGCTGGCGGCGACGCGGCGGCCGTAGGCGTCGTGCCGCACCAAGGTGCCGTTGACCTGGGCGTCGCGGAGCAGGGCTTCGCCCATCATCGGGTAGACCTCGGCCACGGTCGGCGCGCCGACCGTTCCGGCCAGCGAGACCTCGGCGTCGGTGTGGGCCAGGAAGTGCCCCTGCGGCTCGATCAGCAGCAGCTGACGACCGCGCGGGATGTTCTCGCCCAGGCTCTCGACCAGCGGCCCCAGGTCCTTCTGCACCACCACCAGGAGCGGGCTGCCGACGCCGGCGACCGGAGCGGCGGCGCTGACCACCTGGCGTTGACCGTCGGCCTGCACTGGAGACAGGCGGGTGGCCGAGTTCAGGTCGAGGCCGAAGCTCGGGATCTCGGCCGGTGCCCCCTCCACCTCGCGGCTGGCCAGCCAGGTCCCGCGCTCGGAGTCCAGCAGACCGATCCGCAGGTAGTTCTGGCGCCCATCCAGTTGCAGCGCGGCGAGGTCGCCGAAGCGCTGCTGGAGCCGGCGATAGGTCTCCGGGTCGCGCTCCTCGGTGGGCAGCTCCAGCTGCGCGGTCAGGGCCTGGACCGCGGCGGTGGCGGCCAGGAAGCCGGTGTCCTGTTGCAGCGACTCCAGACCGGCGGCGAAGCGCCCGCTGGTGGCCTTGGTGATCGCGTGGACTTCCTCCAGGGCCGTGTCGACCATGGCGGTAGCGGATTGGCGGTAGGTCAGGTACCCCACCAGGCTGGCGGAGACCACGACCAGGACGCCGACCAGGATCCCCACCTTGGCTCGGATACCAATCGCAGGGGGGCTGAGAGGAGAAGGCATGGGTGTGCGTGGTGTTGCCGGCGACCGGGCGAGGCCCGGAGCCGGAGGGGGGCTCCTCTCCATCGGCCGGCCCCACCGGAGGACTGGAGCCGCCTCCGCAGCCTCTTCCGCGAATCTCCCCCTGGGGGACCTACCGAGCGGCCCAGGTGGCCGCCATCTCCCGGTGGATCCGCTGCAGCATGCCTCCAGGCCACAGCTCCTCGTGCGGGGCGAACAGGCTGCCGTGGTCGCGACCAGGCACGATCAGGATCTCGGCGTCGCTGCCGAGGGTGTCCAGCTCCCGCTCGAGCAGCCGGACCGCGCCCTCGAGGCGGAAGGTGTCCTGATCGCCGATCCAGATCCGCAGCTTGCCGCCCAAGCGCGGGCCGAGCCGCTCCCAGTCCCGCCGCAGCAGCAGCGAGATGTCGTAGCGCTTCCAGGCCTCGGCCACCTCCGGATCGATCGCGCCCGTGCTGCGGTCGAACAGCGGCATCGGCCGGCCGTCCTCCCCGCGCGGGCTGAAGACGGCGTCGAAGCTGGCCATCTGGCCGCCGTAGTCGCCGCGCCGCTCCAGCTCCTGGGCGCAGAACTCGCGCAGGCTGGTGCGCCATCCACCCTCCCGGCTGCGCACCAGCTGCACCTCCTCGCCGGCCTCGTCCTGGTAGGCGTTCGGCTGGCCGTAGATGTCCACGCCGGTGAAGTCGCGGAAGTCGACCGGGTCGGGGGCGGTCGACCAGGTGCCGCCGAAGAAGTCCGGGTAACTCACTTGCAGCCACAGGCTGCTCCAGCCGCCGCTCGAGTGCCCGGTCAGCAGCCGCGCGGCCGGCTCGGCCGGCAGCTGGAAGCGGCGCTCGAGCTCCGGCACCAGCTCCTCGAGCAGCGCCCGCCCCCACGGCCCGTTGTTCACCGAGTCGGCGAACTCGTGGTGCCCGAGCGGACAGCGGGCGTTGAGGAAGACGTAGACCATGCGCGGGTAGGCCTGCTCGGCCATGCGGCGCTGGAGCTGCGGGGCCGCGCGCCGGGCGCTCCGGTGGCTGCCGCCGAAGCCGTGGATGCTGTAGCAGGTGGCCAGCTCCTCTTCGCCCGGCCGGTAGTCCGGCGGCAGCACCACCCCCGCCTCCAAGACCATCGGGCGGCCCCAGAAGTCGCTGAGCAAGGCCGA
>CAZXTO010000077.1:0-12477 GCA_964643675.1 uncultured Planctomycetales bacterium | reverse complement strand
GCTTGGACGCGCCGACGGCAGCATCAACGGCGACAGCATCAGCCGGAGCACGGCGACGACGACGACGACGCCGCCACCGCCGCCGGCGGCGCCCGGCGTGGACGAGGCCGTGTTCGGCGCGGTGCTCTGGTCCAGCGACGACGTCGTGCTGGTCGACCGGGCGCGGGTCGGCCTGTCCCGGCTCGAGACCCTGCGCGAGGCCGAAGCCCTGCAGGCGCGGGTGCGCGCGGAGCAGGCCAAGCTGAAGCGGGAAGCGCGCGACGCCGAGCGGGCGGCCGACGCCGCCAAGCGCAGCACCGAACCGCCGCCGCCGCCGCCGGCCGAGCGCTTCACCCTGGTCGGCTGGCTGGAGTACCAGCCTCGGGTCTACTCCGCGGTGCCCTACGTGGTCGTGAACGGCGGCAAGAAGCAGCCGGTCCTGGCCAAGCTGGGCCGGTACGAGCTGAAGGAGTACATCGGCCGCGAGGTCGCGGTCCAGGGAACCTACCGCCCGAGCACGGTGCAGGGCCTCAAGGTGCTCGAGATCGATCGCCTGCGGGTGCTGCCGAAGCGCAACCCGAAGAACTAAGCCGACCGCTTGAGCCCCGCCGTCGTCGTCGCGCTCGCCCTGCTGGCCTACGCGGCGGGGTACCGCTTCTACAGCGGCTGGCTGGCGCGCAAGGTCTTCCGGCTCGACCCGGAGGCGGTCACCCCGGCCCATGAGCTGGAGGACGGGGTCGACTTCGTGCCGACCCGACCGCTGGTGTTGTTCGGGCACCACTACGCCTCGATCGCCGGCCTGGCGCCGATGCTGGGGCCGGCGGTGGCGGTGTTCTGGGGCTGGCTGCCGGCCCTGGCTTGGGTGGTGCTCGGCGCGATCTTCGTCGGCTGCGTGCACGACTTCTCGGCCCTGGTGCTGAGCGCGCGCCACCGCGGCCAGAGCATCGGCGCCTTGTGCGAGCACATCCTCGGTCCCTTCGCCAAGGCCCTGTTCCTGGCCCTGATCTTCTTCGGCGTCAGCCTGGCGATGGGGGTCTTCGTCTACGTGATCTCGGTGTTGTTCTCCTGGGGCGCCGACTTCGACCCTCAGCAGCTCAGCGCCTCCACCACCTCCTTCCCCGAGGTCGTGCTGCCCTCCGGCGGCCTGATGCTGATCGCGCTCGGCGCCGGCTGGCTGCTCTACGTCAAGAAGAAGCCGCTGCTGCCGGTCACCCTGGTCGGCTTCTCGCTGCTGCTGGCCCTGATCTGGGTCGGCTACCGCAACCCGACCATGGGGGTGGGGGACGCCTCCTCCTGGCCGCGGCAGGCCAGCTGGATCTGGATCCTGATGGTCTACGCCTACCTCGCCAGCGTGCTGCCCGTGTGGCTGCTGTTGCAGGCGCGGGACTTCCTCAATTCGCTGCTGCTGGTGGGCGGCCTGGTGCTGATGTACCTCGGCTTCTTCCTGCAGGGGCCGAGCTTCGACGCGCCCGCCCTCAACCCCGACCCGATCGGCGCGCCGCCGATCCTGCCCTTCGTCTTCATCACCATCGCCTGCGGCGCGGCCAGCGGCTTCCACTCCCTGGTCTCCAGCGGCACCACCGCGCGCCAGCTCGACCGCGAGACCCACGCGCGGCCGATCGGTTACGGCGGCATGATGGCGGAGTCCCTGCTCGGCCTGGTCGCGGTGCTGGCCTGCACCTCCACTTTGGGGGGGAAGGTCGCCTGGGCCAAGGTCTACGTGAACTGGGGCGCGGTGCAGGACCTCGGCTCCAAGCTGGGCGTCTTCATCCGCGGCGCCGGCAGCTTCATCGAGTACCTGGGCGTGCCGGGCGACCTGGCCGTGACCTTGGTGGCGATGGTGGTGGTCTCCTTCGCCCTGACCACCCTCGACTCGGCAACCCGCCTGCTGCGCTTCAACGTCGAGGAGATCGCCGCCAGCCTGCGCCGCGTCCCGGCGCTGCGGCCGCTCGCGGTCGCCCTCGGCAACCGCTTCCTGGCCACCCTGGTGGCCTGCGCCTCGATCTCCTTCCTGGCCTTCTACGAGATCGAGGTCGGCGGGGTGCCCAAGCCGGCCGGGCTGGCGCTCTGGACCCTGTTCGGCGGCACCAACCAGATGATCGCCGGCCTGGCCCTGCTCACCGGCGCGGTCTACCTGCGCCAGCAGGGCCGGCGCGCCTGGCCGCTGCTGGTCCCGGCCGCCGGCATGCTGCTGCTCACCCTGACCGCGCTCGGGCTCAAGATCCGCGACTTCGCCGACCAGGAGCTCGGCCTGCTGCTGGCCCTGGCGATCGCCCTGGTGCTGATCGGTCTCGGCGTCACCGTGACCGCGCTGCGCAGCTGGCGCAAACCGCCCCTCGCTCAGGACGCGGCCGAGGCCGACGGACCGTAGGCGCGGCGCACCCGCTCGCGGAGCTGCTCGAAGCTGCCGTCGGCGATGCCCTCGCGGCACAGCCTCATCAGCTGCTCGACGAAGTACAGGTTGTGCATCGCCAGCAGGATCGGCGGGTTCAGCTCCTTGGCCTTCAAGCCGGCCCGGAGGGCGCCGCGCGGCACCCCACCCACGCAGGCCTCGCAGGGGCAGTCCGGGTCGATCGGCCGCGGGTCGTCGCGGAAGCGGGCGTTGAGCAGGTGCTGGCGGCCTTCCCAGGTGAGGGCGGTGCCGAAGCGACCGGAGCGGGTCGGGAACACGCAGTCGAACAGGTCGATGCCGCGGGCGACCGCCTCGACCAGGTCGAGCGGCGCGCCGACGCCCATCAGGTAGCGGACCTTGGCGGGCGGGAGGTGGGCGGTGCTGGCCTCGACCGCCCGCATCATCGCCTCGTGCTGTTCGCCCACGCTGACCCCGCCGACCGCGTAGCCGTCGAAGTCCATCTCGACCAGGCCGCGCGCGCACTGCTCGCGCAGGTCGCCGAAGACCCCGCCCTGCACGATGCCGAACTGGGCCTGGCCGCTGTCGGCGCCGCCGCGGGCCTCGTGCAGCCGGCGCTGCTCGGCGGCCCAGCGCAGGGTGCGGGCCACCGCCGGCTCGACCTCGTCGCGCACCAGCGGTTGGGCCGGGCAGTGGTCGAGCACCATCGCCACGTCCGGCCCGAGGCCGGCCTGGACCTCGAAGGCGAACTGGGGGGTCCAGTCGATCCAGCCGCCGTAGACCGGGTTCTCGAGTTTCACGCCGTTCTCGTGCAGCTTGCACAGGTCCGGCAGCGAGAACACCTGGAAGCCGCCCGAGTCGGTCAGCACCGGACCGTCCCAGGCCAGCATGCCGTGAACCCCGCCGAGCTTGGCCACGGTCTCCACCCCTGGCCGCACGTAGAGGTGGAAGGCGTTCGACAGCATCATGTCGACGCCCATCGGCCGCAGGCGGTCGTGGGGCACCCCGCGCATCATGCCGCGGGTGGCGACCGGCATGAAGGCCGGGGTCGGGACCTCGCCGTGGGGGGTGTGGAGGCGGCCCCGTCGGGGCTCGACCGGGCCTCCCTGGAGGAGTTCGAAGCGGAAGCTCATGCGCGAAGCGCCGGTTCAGGAGGGGGCTCGGGCCGGGTCGTCGAGCCGGACCAGCTCGGCGCCGGGATAGTAGCGGCCGAGGATCTCGGCGTGGCTGCGGCCTTCCCGGGCCAACCGCATGGCGCCGTCCTGGCACATGCCGACGCCGTGGCCGCGGCCGGTCCCGCGCACCACCAGGCTGCCGTCCGGGACCGCCTGCAAGCTGCGCCAATGGGTCGAGGGGACCCGGAAGTCCCGCCGCAGGTCCTCGCCGCGGTACTCGCCGGTGGCGGTCTGGCCGACCAGGACCGCGCCCAGCAGGCGACCGCCGGCGTCGCGCTCGCGCACCACCAGCCGCTCGAGGCTGTCGCCGAGGCCGTCCCGCACCGCCACCCGGTCGAGCACCGCCGGCTGCACCGAGCGCTCCCAGGCCGGGCCGGCGGCGCAGGCCGGGTCGGGCACTCCCGCCAGGGGGGCCAGGGCCTCGACCGCGAAGCCGAGCCGCTCGGCGTCGGCGGTGCTGCCCCCGCAATTGGCGTGATACCAGCTCGGCAGCACCTCGCCATCCCAGGCCAGCACCAGGCCGCGGGTGGCGGCCACCGCCCGGCGCGCCTCCTCGGTGACCCAGTCCACGCTGCGGAAGTGCTGGTCGGAGGGGGAGTCGCTGAGCGCGCGGCGCCCCGAGCGCAGGCTCCAGATCACGTAGCTGCGGGCGGCGATCGCCTGGGCCCGCAGGGCTTCTTCCACCCCGCGCGCCTGGGTCGGTAGCTCGCCGCAGACCACGCCCAACACGTAGTCCTCGAGGGGGAGCTCGAGCAGGGTGTCGAAGCGGTCCGGCAAGCGGTCCTCATCGCGCTTCAGCTCGACCATCAGGCGGCCGGAATAGCGGCTGGCGCCCAGCTCGATGGCCTCGGCGCCCTCCGGCTCCAGCCAGATGCGGTCCCGGTGCACGCGCCACGGACCGAGCTTGAGCCCCGCCGCGTCGAGCCGGAGCCAGGCCCGGAGGTTGACGCCTTCGTGGAGGGTGGCGCCGTCCTCATCGGTCATGCGCCAGCGTCCGCGCAGCCCGAGCTCCAGTTCCTGGCCGCCCGAGAAGCGCTCCAGCCTCACCAGCACCGGCGGGTCCGGATCCGCCAGGCTGCCGGGCGTGGGGGCGGCGGGGGGGCTGCGGTGGTCGAACAGCAGGCTGCCGCCCCAGATCAGGGCGACCAGGCCCAGGAACAGGACCAGGCGGGAAGGCGTGGCCGGCCGCGCCACGGCTCAGGCCTCGCCGCTCGGCGGGCTGAGGCCGAGCAATCGCCAGCCGGCCTCCTGCAGGATCCGGCCTTGGGGGGTGCGAGCCATCAGGCCGCGCCGGATGAGCCAGGGTTCGTAGACGTCGGCGAGGGTGTCCTCCTCCTCGTCCACCGCCACGGCGAGGTTCTTCAGGCCGAGCGGCCCGCCCTCGGCGCGCGCCAGCGCCTCGAGCACCTTGCGGTCCGCCCGCTCCAGGCCGTGGGCGTCGATGCCGAGCAGGTCGAAGGTCCGCGCCACCACCGCCGGGTCGATCTCGCCGGCGGCCTCGACCTGGGCCACGTCGCGCGCGCGGCGCAGCAGGCGGTTGGCGATGCGGGGGGTGCCGCGGGAGTGGGAGGCCAGGCGGTCCACCGCCTCCGGGTGGGCGCCGACGCCGAGGATCCCCGCCGAGCGGCGGAGGATGCGCTGGAGGGCCTCGTCGCTGTAGGGCTCGAAGCGGAAGACCTGCCCGAATCGGGAGCGGAAGGGCGCCGAGAGCAGGGCTTCCCGGGTCGTGGCCCCGACGAGGGTGAAGGGCTGGACGTCGAGCTTCAGCAGGCGGGCGTGGACCCCCTGGTCGAGGGTGAACTCGATCCGGAAGCGCTCCATGGCGCCGTAGAGGTACTCCTCGACCGGCTTCGGCAGCCGGTGGATCTCGTCGATGAACAGGACCGTGCCCGCCTCGAGGCTGGAGAGGATGCCGACCAGGTCCTTGGCGCGCTCGAGCGCCGGGCCGCTGGTGACCTTGAGCGGGGTGCCCAGCTCGGTCGCCAGGGCGAGCGCGAGACTGGTCTTGCCCAAGCCCGGAAGTCCTGAGAACAAAAGATGTTCCAGCGTTTCCTGGCGCTCGGTGGCGGCCTGGATCATGACCTGTAGGGGCTCCAGGAGCCGTTCCTGGCCGAGGAAATCGGAGAATCGGGCCGGCCTGAGGGTCTGCTCGAACTCCTCCTCGCCGCTACGCGCGGCCAGCGGCTGAAAGGCGGAGGAGCGGGTCATGACAGGATTTTGCCGCGGAAGTCCGCCGGTTTCCAATCCGGTGCAGGGATTCGGTAGCCTGAGGGGCACCGGACCCTAGAATGGCGCCGGTCCGGCCCCGTGCGCGAGCGCACGATGCCGTGCGAAGCCCTTGCCCAGAAGGCCCTTCAGGTCCCCTCAAGGCAATGGCATGATTGTTGCCCCATTGGGAAGGACGACCCCCCCGGTCCTGATCCAGGAATCGATGAACCGACGCTTCCTTGCTGCTTCCACTGCTCTGCTCTCCCTCGCCGGCCTCACCTCCTGTGGGTCTGGCGGCTCCGGAGCGCCCAGTGATCCCGCCTCGACCTCGTCCAACTTCTTCATCGAAGAGGTGAACAACGGCTTCGGTCGTCTGCTGCCGCACGTCGTGCACGCGGTCGACCCGATCACGGGGGCAGTGTCCTCGGATCAGCTGGTGGAGATCCGGACCCTGGACGACCTGCTGACCAACAAGCCGTCCGAGAACAACCCGGTGCTGCCGCCGGCCACCTGGCCGACCGACGCCATCGTGCCCTCGATCAGTCGCGCCGACGGCAACCACTTCGCGGTGGTGCGTTTCTCGCGTTCGATCCAGATCGACACGGTGCTCGACAAGACCGCCGGCGGCCTGTCCAACAACGGCCTGACCGGGGCGCTGCAGGTGGTCGCCTACGACCCCGTCACGGGCTTCTCCGAGCAGGTCGAAGGTCGCGGCTTCATCGACGGCAAGACCTACTTCGGCAACCCGCCGAAGCTGGAGCGCTGGGTCCGCAAGGATGGCCGCAACCACGTGCTGCCGGCCAACGTGACCCGCAGCGGCGTGGTGGTGCAGCCGGGCGTGGGCTTCCCCGGCACCGACATCGGCAGCGCCGACGGCTCGTTCCAGAACGCCGGCTCCAACCTGTCGGCCAACACCTTCATGTTCGTGGTCGACTCCGACGGCGACCTCTCCACCTTCGAGACCTTCCCGGCCGGGCGCGTGATCCGGATCGTGATCAACGACTCGATCTACTCGAAGGACAACCGGCAGCTGCAAGAGGCCGGCGTCGCGACCTCGACCGTCGGCTCCGACCAGGACAGCCCGCTGCCGCTGCTCGACGGGGTGGCCGGCAACATCGTCACCGAGCCGATCAACCTGGCGATCAACGTCACCTGCGACCAGGACATCCACTTCTACTTCTCGGAGTCCTGCCAGCCCTACTCGGTCGGTCCGTTGCCCAGCAGCGTGCCGCCGGCGCTCTCCAACGAGTTCACGGTCGAGTTCCTCCCTGGCGTGCCTCCCGGCTTCCCGCCGCCTGGCCAGAAGGTCACCCTGCCCTACACCGTGATGCCGGTCAGTCCCTACGACATGACCCAGTTCGTGGTCTCCCCGGTGGTGCCCTTCCCCGGCGGTGACCCGCAAGGTTCGGCGGCCCAGGCCTTCATCACCTACTTCGAGAACGCCGCGGTCGACCTGTTCCTGAACGAGGACCCCAACACCCTCGAGACGGAGGAGATCACCTTCGAGATCAGCGGCGAGTGCCCGGGCATGGTCAACGTGCCGGTCGCGCCCGGCGCGGTCTACCTGGCCTCCAACGGCGGCGGCACCACCGGCGGCCTGCGGGTGCTCGACCTCGACGGCTTCGGCCAAGGCACCGGCGACCCGTCCCACAACTACACCGACCCCTTTTACGACGTCGGCGACGTCTCGAAGTTCCCGTTCAACCTGAACGTCACCAGCCCGCAGGCGCAGAACATGTTCCCGCCGCTGGCGGCCGATCCGACCACCCTCGCGGGCGGCTCGGCCGGCGTCTTCACGCTGGCGAAGGACACCACCCTCAGCACCCAGCTGGTCACCGGCGACGTCATCGGCACGGTCGCCGACATGATGCTCGGCCACCCGCTGGACCTGCTCTACAACAACTTCGAGTGCCTCAGCGGCGGTCAGAACCTGTGCGCCAGCGCGGCCTTCCAGACCCACCCGCTGAACACCTTGGCGCCCTACCCGGGCAACTCGATCAGCCACTCGCCGCACCCGAACCCGCCTCGCATCCAGCTGTCGCCGTCCTGCTTCGCGCCGCTGATCATGACCGAGGAGCCGACCACTCCGCTGCAGCCCAGCGTGGTCAACCTGCTCGTGCCTGGCGACGCCTTCGGCACCATCGGCAGCTCCGGCCCCTCCGGCCTGCTGACCTCGGTGCAGCACTACGCCGGCTTCTTCGGTCCGGCTCCGGCCAACGTGACCTGCCCGACCTTCACCCTGCGGCAGCAGGTCGGTCACCTGCTCTACGTGCTGGACACCGCCAACAACCAGGTCACGGTGCTGAACAGCAACCGCATGACCGTGATCGACACGATCGCGGTGGCCGACCCGGTCGACCTGGCCATGTCGCCCGACCTGAACATGCTGGCGGTCAGCAACAAGGGCACCAACACGGTCACCTTCATCGACACCAACCCGCGCTCGCCGTCCTTCCATACGGTCCTGAAGGTCACCTCGCTGATCGACGTGGCCCACAACCGGGTCGGCCTGGCGCCGAGCGAGCTGGTGTGGCAGCCCGATGACGAGGACATCCTGGTCGTCTGCGAGGACTCCAACTCGATGGCGATCGTGTCGAGCAACAGCCTCGAGGTGCGCAAGATCATCCCGGGCGTGTCGCAGCCGCGCATGCTCTCGGTGTCCAACCGCGACCTCGCTCACGGCTTCTCGACCGGCCTCTACTACGCCACCGTGCTGGCCCAGGACGGCACCGCGACCATCTTCGAGTCCGGTCCGGACGGCGTGCAGGGCATCGGCTTCGACACCTTCATCGGCATCCCGGCGCTGCAGGGCCAGACCGGCTTCGACAGCGCCTCGGCGATCCAGCCCAGCCCGAACAGCTTCTTCCACGGCGCTTACATCGCCCACCGCAAGAACGGCATCGGCGCCATCTCGGAGCTGCACCTGAAGGACGCTCCCTTCGGTCAGCGCAACGTGGCCCTGAACGGCTTCGTGCCGGACCCGCACTTCCGGGCCAAGGAATTCGCCGTGAACCGCGAGTTCACCAACGTGCTGTCTTCCTCGTCCGCGATCGACCTCGCCTTCGACGACCTGTCGAACTTCGGCGGCATGTCCTTCGTGACCTCGCAGTACACCTCGGTGAAGACGGTCCCGCACTCCTCCAAGTCGCTGATGCGGACCTTGGGCGGCACCGTGACGGTGAGCCAACCGCAGTTCCTGTTCGTGGCCAACTCGAACGGCAAGCTGGACGTGATCTCGCTGACCACCGGCACCCTCTACGTGCCGCCGATCAGCGTTCCCGGCCTGCAGGTGCTGTGCCACTACTGGCGCCAGTGATCGCAGGCGCTCCGGACACGGGCCGAGGCTCTCCAGCCTCGGCCCGTTCCTTTTGCCGGCTTGCCGCCGGCGCCCCGCAGCACGGATAATCCCCGCCCATGGCAGCTCCCCCTGGCGCCGAGATCCAGGCGATGTTCGGCGAGATCGCCCCGCAGTACGACCTGCTGAACCGGGTGCTCTCCTTCGGGATCGACCGTCGCTGGCGCAAGCGCACGGTCCAGGAGCTGGCCCTGCGGCCGTCCCAGCGCGCCCTGGACCTCTGCTGCGGCACCGGCGATCTGGCCCTGGCCTTGGCCGCCGCCGGCCCGGAGGTGGTCGGCGCCGACTTCACCGGGCCGATGCTGCCGATCGCGCGGTCCAAGGCCAGCAAGCGCAAACAGCTGCTGCAGCTGGCCCAGGCCGACGCCCAGGCGCTGCCCTTCGCCGACCGCTCCTTCGACGCCGTGACCATCGCCTTCGGCATCCGCAACGTGGAGGACCCGACCCTGGGTCTGCGCGAGTGCCGACGGGTGCTGCGTCCGGGCGGGCGCTTGGCGATCCTGGAGTTCTTCCCGATCAAGAACCGCCTCTGGCGGTGGATGTTCGAGACCTACTTCCACCACGTGCTGCCGCGCATCGCCCGCCTGACCCGGGCCGGTCGCACCGGCGCCTATGAGTACCTGCCCGCCAGCGTGGCCGGCTTCGCCGAGCCCGAGCAGTTCTGCGATTGGATGCGCGACGCCGGGCTGGTCGAGGTCCGGCACCTGCCCCTGACCGGCGGCGTGGCCCGCTTGGTGCTCGGCACTCGCGCCGAGGCGGAGTTGTGAGGGCGGGCGGCCGCGGCGCGCGGGTGGACGGGCCGCTGCAGGACCCGGCGATCACCTTCCTGCTGCTGCTCCCGCTCGGCCTGCTCCACATCAGCGGCTGGCGCGAGGCCGGCAGCGGCGCCTTCGGCTTCGTGCTGCGGATCCTCGAGCAGCTGGGCGCGGCGGCCAGCTGGGGGCTCGCCGCCACCCTGGTGATCCTGCTGCTGTGGGCCGTCGGTCGGATCCGGCAGTTGGACATCCCGTGGCGCGCCGGCGCCGCCGCGGTGATCCTCGAAGGCCTGGTCTGGGGGGTCGTGCTGGGGCCGCTGCTGAGCTGGCTCACCTCCCTCGCTCCGATCGAATCCGGCCCGCTCAGCCTGCTGCCCTGGCCGGAGGATTGGCACGCCCGGCTGGCCCTGGCCGCCGGCGCCGGCCTCTACGAGGAGGTCTTGTTCCGCGCGGGCCTGCTGGCAGGCCTCCAGGTGGTGCTGCTGGCCTTCTTCCGCGGGCTGGGCTGGCACGGCGCTGCCCCGGTCCTGGCCTTCAGCCTGGCCCTCTTTGGTTCCGCCGCCGTCTTCGCCTTCGCCCACGCCTGGGGAGACCCGGAGGCGCTGGCGGTGCCGGCCCTGGCCTTCCGCTTCTTCGCCGGCATCCTGCTGGGCTTGATCTGGCGCTGGCGCGGCCTGGCGGTGGTGGCCTACGCCCACGCTGCCTACGATGCCTTCGTGCTGCTCTGAGCGATGCCGGTCCCCGTCCCCCAGAAGATCTTCCTCGGCGTCAGCGGCGCCAGCGGAGCCCTCTACGGCCTGCGGACGCTGCAGATGCTGGTCGCCGCCGGGGTCGAGGTGGGCCTCTGCTACAGCGCCGCCGCACGCCGCGTGTTGCTGGAAGAGACCGGCATCACGCTCGAACGGGATCCCGGGGCGCTGCTCGCCCCCGGCCAGGAGCCCGACGCCGTCCGGCTGTTCCCGGCCGGCGACATCGGCGCGCCGCCCGCGTCGGGCACCGCGCTCGGCGACGCGGGCATCATCGCTCCCTGCTCGCTGGACACCCTGGCGGCGATCGCCGGTGGTCGGGCCGACAAGCTGATCCCGCGGGCCGCCCAGGTCGCGCTGAAGGAAGGGCTGCCGCTGGTGGTGGTGCCCCGGGAGACCCCCCTGTCGCGCCTGCACCTCGACCTGATGTCCCGGCTCGCCTGGGCCGGCGCCACGGTGCTGCCGGCCTCTCCCGGCTTCTATCACCGACCCCAATCGGTGCTCGACCTGGTCGACCACGTCTGCGCCAAGATCCTCGATCAGCTCGGCGTGCCCCAGGACCGGCTGCCGCCCTGGGACGGCGGCGGGGGCAAGCGATGAGCGCGCTGACCAAGCTCCTGCGCATGATCAAGTTCGAGCACAGCGTGTTCGCGCTGCCCTTCGCACTGGCCGGAGCCTGGGTCGCCGCCCGCGGGCTGCCGCCGCTCGCCGACCTGCTCGGCATCGTGGTCGCGGCGGTGGCGGCGCGTTCCTCGGCGATGGCCTTCAATCGCCTGGTGGACCGCCGCTTCGACGCCACCAACCCGCGCACCGCGGACCGGGAGCTGGTCACCGGCGAGCTGAGCGTCGCCTGGACCCGCGGCTTCACCGCGCTCACCGCGTCCCTGTTCGTGGCGACCTCGTTCTGGCTGGCGCCGGTCTGCGGCTGGCTCTCGCTGCCGGTGCTGGCCTTGCTGCTGGGCTACTCCCTGCTGAAGCGCTTCACCCTGCTGTGCCACTTCGGCCTCGGCCTGGCACTGGCCTGCGCTCCCGGCGGCGCCTGGCTGGCCGTGGCCAAGGACTTCCTGCCGGGGTGGGGGGTGCCGCTCTGGATCGGCGGCGGAGTGGTCTGCTGGGTGGCCGGCTTCGACCTGCTCTACGCCATCCAGGACCTCGCCCACGACCGCCGCGAGGGGCTCCACTCCTTGCCCGCCCGGCTCGGCGCCCGCGCCAGCTGCCGGCTGGCCGCCGCCCTCCACGGCATCGCCCTGGCGCTCTGGGCGGTCGCCGGACGCGAAGCCGGGCTCGGCGGCGTCTACCTCGCCGGCCTGGCCGGGGTGGCGGTGCTGTTGATGCTGGAACACGCCCTGGTCCGCGGCGGCCGGGTCGAGCGCATCCCGATGGCCTTCTTCACCGTGAACGCCTGGGTCGGTCCGCTCTACTTCCTCGGGCTGCTGGTCGACCTGCACGCGGGGGCGTCTACCCTAGGGTCGTGAGCGCCGCCAAGAAGCCGCGGAACGACCCCGGGAGCGTCTGCCGGGAGCTGTGTGGCCTGGCCGCCAAGGGCAAGCTGCCGCGCCTGCTGCTGTTGGCCCCGCCGACGCGCGGCGAGGAGGAGCCCTGGTTCGCCGAGCAGGTCTTGTTGGCCGCGCGCACCGCCGGCCGGGCGCGCCAGGACCTGGACCTGCTCGACCTCGACGGCGGCGGCGAGGCCCTGCCGCTCGACACCCTCGACGGCTTCCTCCAGGCGGCCTCCCTGTTCGGCGGCGGCGGGCGGGCCCTGGTGCTGGCGCGCGCCGGCGGTCCGCTGGCCAAGACCCCGCGCCTGGTCGAGTCGCTGGCCAAGGCCGCGCAGGACCCGGGCGGCCCCGACTGGATGGTGGTGCAGGTGTCCGGCAAGGGCGCGGCGGCGGCGGTCAAGACCCTCCAG
>CAZXTO010000076.1:8541-12526 GCA_964643675.1 uncultured Planctomycetales bacterium | reverse complement strand
TCGCCGCGAGGCGCCGCGCCAGGCCGGCGGCGGCCTCGACCGCGCTGGTCTCGTTGAACTGGGCCAGGGCCTGCAGGGGCGTGTTGGAGCGCTCCCGGCGGGTGCTGCAGACCTCGCGGCTGGGCGCGTCGAAGATCTGGTAGACCGGGAACGGGGAGGTGCGGCGCCAGAAGGTGTAGAGGCTGCGGCGGTAGCGACCGGCCCCCTCCGCGGTCTTCCAGCGATCGCCGGCGTAGGTCCCCTTGTCGTAGCCGGCGGGTTGCGGCGGATAGACGCTGGGGCCGCCGAGCTGGCGCTCGAGCAAGCCGCTGACCGCCAGGCTGAGGTCGCGGAGCTCCTCGCCGCCGAGGCGGAAGCGCGGCCCGCGGGCCAGCAGGCGATTGGCCGGGTCGACCTCGAGCAGCGCGGCGGTCGCGCGCGAGCTCTGCCTGTAGGTCGCCGAGAGCACCACCAGCCGATGCAGCGCCTTGTGGCTCCAAGCGCGGGCCGGGAACTCGGTCGCCAGCCAATCCAGCAAGGCCGGGTGGCTGGGCGGCTCTCCCTGGGTGCCGAAGTTCTCCGGCGTCCGGACCAGGCCGGCGCCGAAGTGGTGCTGCCAGATGCGGTTCACCGCCACCCGCGCGGTGAGCGGGTGACGCGGGTCGGTGAGCCAGGCGGCGAGCTCGGCGCGGTCGCCGGGGCGGGCGCCGATCTTGCCGTTCAGGACCGCCGGCACCCCGCGCTGGACCGGTTCGGCGGGCAGCAGGAAGTTGCCCTTGTCGAGCACGTGGCTCGGACGCGGCTGCTCCAGCTCCTGCATCACCAGGGCGGTCGGCACCATCGGCAGCATCGCCCGGGCGTGCTCGAGCTGGGCGCGGGCGCCGTCGAGCAGCGGCGTCTCGGCCAGGAAGAGGTCCTCGAGCTGCTTCTGATCCAGCGGGCTCCGTTCGGTCTCGGGCACCTGCAGCAGCACCGCCTGGGCCGGGCTCAATCCCGCCGGCAGCACCCGAAAGGCGAAGCCGGTCGCGCCGCCGGTGTTGCCCACCTTCAGCAGCAGCTCGTGGTCGCCCGCGGCGAGCTCGACCCGGACCCGGTCCTGGTCGAGCGCGGCCCCGCGCGCGACCTCGCGGGCCAGCAGCTCCTCGCCGTCGAGCCACACCCGCAGGCTGTCGTCGCTGCCGAAGGCGAGCTCGAGCGGGGTCGAGCGCGCCAGCTGCAGGCGCCGGCGCAGGTAGTGCGCGGCGGGGGCGCTGGTGTCGGCGAAGGCGTGGACCGCGCCGTCGGTCCAGTCGGCGCGCTCCTGCCAATCGACCGCGGCGCCCGCCTGTTCGGGCGGACCGGCGAAGGCGAACAGCGCGGCGCCGTCGGACGGGGCGAAGGGGCCGGCGTAGGACCAGGGAAGCCAGGCGGGGGAAGCGGCCCGTTCGCTCGCCAACCGATCGCGCAGTCCTTGCTCCCAGTCTCGCATGGCGCGCCGCAAGGCCGGCGTCATCGTGCTCAGCTCCATCTCGAGGGCGGCGATGCGCTCCCGCGACCGCGCCAGCTGCCCGCGCAGCTCCGGCGGCGGCGCCTCGATCATCGGCGTCTGCAGGTTGCCGGTGTCGGCGGTGCTGTTGAAGTAGGCGAAGAAGCGGTAGTAGTCGCGGTGGGAGAAGGGGTCGTACTTGTGGTCGTGGCACTGGGCGCAGCCGAGGGTGACGCCCATCCAGACCGTGGCGGTGGTGTCGACCCGGTCCTTGACCGCCTCGACCCGGAACTCCTCCGGGTCGGTGCCGCCCTCCTGGTTGACCATGGTGTTGCGGTGGAAGCCGGTGGCGATGCGTTGGTCGAGGGTGGCCTCGGGCAGGAGGTCCCCGGCCAGCTGTTCGAGGGTGAATTGGTCGAAGGGCAGGTCCTCGTTGAAGGCGCGCACCACCCAGTCGCGGTAGGGCCAGGCGCTGCGGTCGTTGTCCTTCTCGTAGCCGTCGGTGTCGGCGTAGCGGGCCAGGTCGAGCCAGCCGCGCGCCATACGCTCGCCGTAATGGGGGGAGGCCAGCAGGCGGTCCACCAGCCGCTCGTAGGCGTCCGGCGCCGGGTCGGCGAGGAAGGCCGCCAGCTCCTCCGGACTCGGCGGCAGGCCGGTCAGGTCCAGGCTGAGCCGCCGGATCAAGGTGGCGCGGTCGGCTTCCGCCGAGGGGGCCAGGCCCTCCCGCTCGAGCCGCGCCAGGACGAAGCGGTCGATCTCGTTGCGGCACCAGTCCGGGTCGGCGACGGCCGGGGGCGACGGCCGCCGCGGCGCCCGATAGGCCCAGTGGCGGGCGGGCCAACTGGCCGGCTCGCCGTCCTCGGGCCAGACCGCCCCTTGCTCGACCCAGCTCCGCACCCGGGCGGTCTCCTCGGCCGAGAGCGGCGGCCCCTCCGGCGGCATGCGGTCGTCCTCGTCCTCGGTCTCGATCCGATAGACGAGCTCGGAGCCCTCCGGATCCCCGGGCAGGATCACCGGCTCCTTGCCCAGGAAGCTGCCCGCCAGGGCAGCCGCGCGCTGGTCCAGGCGCAGGCCGGCGGCGTGCTGGGAGGGGCCGTGGCACTCGTGGCAGCGCGCCCGCAGCAGCGGCTCGATCTCGCCGCGGAAGTCCACCGAGGCCTCGGCGGGCGCCTGGAGGGCTGCGGCAGCGGGGGAGGCGGTGGCGAGGGCCGCGAACAGGAGCACGGCCAGGGTCAAGCTCACCGAGGAGGAGCGCAGGGCGGGGGAACGGAGGACGGAGAGCATCGGGGTGGCGGGACGACCGGATTCATCCTATCCGCCAAGAGAATGGGGGACAGCCTTCCGCCCCAGGAGCTGAAGTCCTTCCTGGGCAAAGACTTCGGGGCCTGCTCAAGGCCCTCGGACCGCATTCCTCCAATGACCGCCCAAGAACAAGGGGAGTTCTCCGGTCCGGGACGGGGGGCCTCGGATTTTTTTCGAACTTTCTTGAGACAAATGCTTCCCGGCGGGCTGAGCAAGGTGAGTCAGGCGGAAACCCGGCCGCCACGTTCCACTCAGACCGGGGCAAATTGAGTCCAATGAGTGCCGATACCAACCAGGTCCGAGTTACCCCTTACGCTGACAGCTCCCCGACCTTGTCACCGCTCCGCCGGGTGCCGGCCCTCGCGCCTCAGCCCGCCCAGGATCGCGACGAGACCGTCGGGGAACCGAAGGAGAGGACCCAGCGACCGGTCAACGGCTCCGCATCTTCGGAGGAGGCTCGCGACACCCCGCAAGAGCAGTCCCCGATGTCGCAAGAGGAGAACCACGACGGCGCCGACCACCAGAAGCTGGAGGGGGCCGCGCGCCACTTCCGCTTCCGCCCGGAGCGGGTGGCCACGGAGGACTTCCTCTACCGCCCGCAGTGCCGCTTCTGGGTCGATGACCAGATGCACGGCCCGGCCACCGTGCTCGACATCTCCTCGACCGGCCTGGCGATCCGCTTGGAGTCGGCTGGCCAGCTGGAGCCGGGCACCGTGCTGCGCAGCTTCCAGATCCTGCACCAGGACGCGGTGCTCTGGAGCGGGGAAGCCGAGATCATTCACTTGGGCGACGGCAACGGCGACCGCGTCGGCCTGACCCTGCGCACCGGCACCTTCAACGTGCAGGAGCTGCGCTTCTTCGACCAGAACGTCGACAAGGGCCTCAGCGAGTGCCTGCAGCGGGTCGAGAGCTGGGCCACCGAGCTGCCGCTGGAGTGGCGCGCCAAGGTCGCCACCGTGCGCCAGTACCTGGAGCAGATGCGCGAGACCCTCGACGAGCTCGAGGCCTCCCGCCAGCCGGCCGGCTGGTGGCGCCAGTCCAGCGTGTCCAAGCCGCTGTGCGAGCAGCTGTTCAAGCGCTGGTACCCGCCCTACAGCGCGCTCTGCGCCGAGCTCGACCAGCTCAGCGCCGGCTTCGGCCCCGAGCAGCGCAAGGCCGCCGAGGCCTACGTGCAGACCGAGCTGGTCCCGTCCTACCTGCCCTGCCCGATGCACGGCCGCGCCTGGGAGAAGCCGCTCG
>CAZXTO010000076.1:0-8531 GCA_964643675.1 uncultured Planctomycetales bacterium | reverse complement strand
GACTACCGGCTGATGGAGCTGGGCCAGATGGCCGGCCTCGAGGGCGACTCGCTGTACGCCCACTTCCTGCACCACGTCGGCAAGGAGTGCTCCTTCGGCGCCACCGTGACCGCGCGCGGCATCACCGCCCGCATGGCCGCCCGCGAGCTGATCGAGCAGGCCGACGGCCCGGTCCGGATCGTCTCGCTGGCCTGCGGCCCCGCGGTCGAGATGCGGCGGCTGTTCCAGGAGATCGAGGAGGTCAAGCACCCGATCGAGCTGATCCTGATCGACCAGGACCAGAACGCCCTGCGCGACTGCCACGACGCCCTGGCCGCGGTCCTGCGCGAGCGCTTCCCCGAGGGCAGCCCGGTCAGCCTGCACTGCCTGCACTTCTCGCTGCGCCAGATCGTGGCGCCGAAGAAGGGGCCGGAGACCGAGCTCGTGCAGAGCGTGCTCCAGAACGTGGACATGATCTACTCGATGGGGCTCTACGACTACATCCTGCAGCCGCTGGCCCGCCGCATCGTGACCTGCCTCTACGGCATGCTGAAGCCGGGCGGCAAGGTCTTCATCGGCAACCTGAAGCGCGTGCAGGACTGCTCCTGGGTGATGGACTACGCCCTCGCCTGGCACCTCGTCTACCGCGACGAAGAGCAGATGGCCGACCTGGCCGGCGAGATCTCGCCGCCGCCAGCGGCCGTGAAGGTCACCAAGGACGCTACCGGCAACTGTCTGTTCCTGGACGTGCGACGTCCGAAGCCGGAACACGCCTGACTCGGGCTAGGCCGTCCAGGGCGGCTAGCTCGCGGAATCGGCCTCCAGCGGGGGCGAGCCTTCGGGTTCGTCTCCGCTGGTTTCTTTGCCCTCAGCCGCTTCCGGGGCGCCCTCCTGGGGCAGCTCGGGGGCGTGCTCATCGGCCGCGGTGTCGGCCTGCTGGGCGCTGTCGAGCGCCGGCAGGCGCATCTCGAAGGCCGCGCCGCCCTCGGCCGGGCTGCGGTCGCACTCGATGGTGCCCGAGTGGGCGGTGACCAGGTTGCGCACGATCGACAGGCCGAGCCCGGTGCCGTTGGCCTTGCCGGCGGTGGCGAAGGGCTGGAACAGCTTGTCGGCCAGCTCTGCCGGGATGCCGGGGCCGTTGTCGGCCACCCGGATCAGGACCTGGTCGCCGTCGCGCCGCCCCTGCAGCCAGATCTGCTTGCAGTCGTTGTCATCCATGCCGTTGACCGCGTCGCGGGAGTTGTTGACCAGGTTCTCGACCACCCGCTGCAGGCGGTGGGAGTCGAGCTGGACGTCCAGCAGGGCCCGGTCGTCGACCTCGAACACCAGCTCGACGTCGCACTCCTTGAGCGGGCCGCGCATCTCCTGGTCGATGAGGCCGAGGAAGTCGGCCGCGTTGCCGGGCTGGAGCTCGATGCTGACGTTGCCGCCGCGCACGAACTCCATCAGCTCCTGGGCCATGCCGGCGACGCGGTTGACGGTGCGCTCGACCGAGGCCAGGTCGTCCTCGATGCTGTCGAGGGTGCCGCCCGCCTCGGTGATCATCCGCACCAGGTCGATGCGGCCGAGCACCGCGGTCAGCGGGCCGCGCAGGTCGTGGGCGATGGTGCCGGTCATCTGGCCGATCGCCACCAGCCGCGACTCGCGCTCGTCCAGGGCCTTCTCCGCCATGCTGGCGCGCAGCTGGGCGGCGATGCGCGCCTCGAGCTCGATGAGCTTGAAGGGCTTGTTGACGTAATCGACCGCGCCCAGGCTGAGCCCCTTCACCACCGACTCCGAGCCGGTGCGCGCGGTCAGCATCAGGATCGGGGTGTTCTCGAAGGTCTTGTCCTTGCGCAGCTCCTCGACCATGCCGAAGCCGTCCAGGCGCGGCATCATGACGTCGCTGACGATCATGTCCGGGCGGTGCTTGCGCGCCGCCTCGACCCCGTACTGCCCGTCCTCGGCCGTCACCACGCGGTAGTGCTTGCGCAGCGAGTTGGACACGTAGGCCCGCATCTCGGGGTTGTCTTCGACCACCAGCAGCAGGGGAGCGTCCTCCGGGGACTCGATCTCGTCGACCGCCTTCAGCTCGGTCTCGGCCAGGTCCGCGAACTGGGTGCTGCTCGAGGTCCGGCGGGCCGGCTTGGCCTCCTGGGAAGTGCCGCTCGCGCTCTCCTCGGCCGCCGGCGCCGGAGCTTCCGCGACTCCGGCTTCGGCGCCTTCGGGGAGCGCGATCGGCAGGGTGACCGTGAAGGTGGTTCCTTCCCCTTCGACGCTGGTCGCCTTGATGTCGCCGCCGTGGAGCTGGATCAGCTGCTGGGACAGGGACAGACCGAGGCCGGTGCCGCGGGTCTTGCCCTTCGAGCCGCCGTCCACCTGGTGGAAGCGCTCGAACACCTTGTTGATGTCCTTGGCCGGGATGCCGCAGCCGGTGTCCTCGACCGTCCAGGTGATCATCTCCTCGTCGGCGCTGCCGCGGATAGTGATCGTGCCGCCGTCCGGCGTGAACTTCATCGCGTTGGACAGCAGGTTGACGAACACCGTCTCCAAGTGCTCGGGGTCGAAGTGGTTGTCCGGCAGCTCGTCGATGCCGATCATCCGCAGCTCCATGTCCCGCTTCTTGGCGTAGGGGCGGGCCGCCTCGATCTGGTCCTGGATCACGCTCGCCACGTTGCCGGGGATCCAGTTGACGGTCTCGTCGCCGCGGTCCGACTTGGCGAAGTTCAGGATCTGGTTGACCTGGCGCAGCAGGCGGTGGGCGTTGGTGTTCATCGCCCGCAGCAGGTTGTCCTGCTCACCGTCGTACTCGCCGCGGATGAGCGAGTCGAGCGGCCCCAGGATCAGCATCAGCGGCGTGCGCAGCTCGTGGCTCACGTTCGAGAAGAAGTTGGTCTTCATCTCGTCGAGCTGCTTCAGCTCGTCGTTGGCCGAGCTGAGCTGGAAGCGCTGCGACAGGTCCTTGCGGCGCGAGGCCACCGAGGCCATCGCCGCCCAGCAAGTGAGGATCGCGGCACCGGTCAGGAAGAAGAACTTCGTCAAGGCCTGGTCGCTGCCATGCAAGAAGAAGTTCGGGACCATGTAGGTGAGGAGCGCGACCGAGCACAGGCCAGCGACCATCTTCACCGACCACGGCACGAACAGGCCCAGCAGGAACAAGACCAGCAGATTGCCGTAGTAGTAGTCGTTGTCGAAGCCGCCGTCCACCCAGGTCATGGCGGCGATGCCGAGCCAGCCGACCAGGATTTGGGCGAAGGAGGTCGCGAACAGGTGGCGGCGTCCGGTCGGAGTCCGCTGCCACCAGAGCAGGGCGCCGACCAGGCTGGTGACGCCGATCCGGATGGCCAGGTAAGTGCTCCAGTAATCCCGTCGGGCGAACCAATCCAGGACCGAGAAGGCCAGGTAGAGCAGGATCCCGACCCCGAGCCCGAGGCGCAGGCGACCGGCCAGGAGCTCCTCGGTCTCCTCCTGGAAGGCCTGCTCGAACTCCTCCGGGTCGACCTCTTGGATGAGGTCCTCGGGGGGATGGTCACTCATGGTTGCGGAAGGCGCGGCGGTGGCGGCGATGGGGAGGTCGCCACGTCGACCACGGCTTTCCTTCGATCGGCGCTAGGAAAGCGCAGACTTGAGTGAATAATTGGTCACGTTCCTGCCGATGATCCCTGCACATCCCCCTGGACGACCGGATAAAATCGGTCGCGCCCGCTCACGGAGAAGCAAGATTGGCCCGCATCCTGGTAGTTGACGACGACGTCGAGATCCGCGACACCCTCAAGAAGCTGCTGACCCTGGTCGGCTATGAGGTGGAGGTCGCCGGCGACGGCAAGCTCGCCTCCAAGCAGCTCGAGAGCTCCGTATTCGAGCTCATGATCACCGACATCGTCATGCCCAACCAGGACGGCGTCGAGAACATCATGCAGGCGCGCAAGAACTATCCGGACATGCGCGTGATCGCGATGTCGGGCGGCGGCTACGTCCAGACCAAGACCTACCTGAAGGTCGCGGAGTCCCTGGGCGCCGACGCGGTGTTCTACAAGCCCTTCAAGTCCCAGGAGATGCTCGCCAAGATCCGCGAGCTGATCGGGGGTTGAGCCCGGCCACCTCGCCGAACGCCGTGCTCGGCCGCTGGCGGTCGCTGCGCGCTTCGGCCTTCGGCCGGCGCCTGTTCAGCTGGTCGGTGGGGCGCTTCGCGCGCTACACCGGCAGCATCCAACCCCGGGTCGAGGTGCTCGAGCCCGGCCACGCGGTGGTCCGGATGCGGGACCGCGCGGCGGTCCGCAACCACCTGCGCTCGGTCCACGCCGTCGCCATGCTGAACCTCGGCGAGGTCGCGAGCGGGCTGGCGCTGCTCGCCGGCCTGCACCCCGGCGCCCGCGCGATCCTGGTCGGGTTGTCGATGGAGTATCACAAGAAGGCGCGCGGCACCCTGACCGCCGAGTGCCGCTGCCCGGTGGTGGATCAGCCGGCGGAACAGGAGCTCGAGATCCAGGCCGCCATCCGCGACGCCGAGGGCGACGAGGTCGCCACCGCCACCGCCCGCTGGCGCATCGGCCCGAAGCCGGAGCCCGCGCCGTGAGCGGCCCGGCCGCCGCCGAGGACGCCCCCGGGCCGGCCACCGCCTTCACCCGCCAGGCCGGCGTCGAGCTGCCCTTGCTGTGCGGCGCCATGTACCCGTGCTCGAACCCCGAGCTGGTGGCGGCGGTCAGCGAGGCCGGCGGACTGGGCGTGGTCCAGCCGCTCTCGCTCGCCTACGTCCACGGCGACAGCATGCGCGGCGGCCTGCGCCGGATCCGCGAGCTCACCGACCGCCCGATCGGCTTCAACGCCATCGTCGAGCGCTCCTCGCAGCGCTACCTCGAGCGCATGAAGGCGTGGATCGACCAGGCCCTCGAGGAGGGGGTGCGCTTCTTCGTCACGGCGCTCGGCAAGCCCGGCTTCGTGGTCGAGAAGGTGCACGCCGCCGGCGGCCACGTCTACCACGACGTCACCGCCCGCCGCTGGGCCGAGGTGGCCCGCGACGAGGGCGTGGACGGCCTGATCTGCGTCAACGCGCGCGCCGGCGGTCACGCCGGGCAGACCGCGGCGGCGGAGCTGTACGACGAGCTGGCCGGCCTCGGCCTGCCGCTGGTGGCGGCAGGCGGCTGCGGCGACGAGGCCGAGTTCGTGCGCTTGCTGCAGCTCGGCTATGCCGGGGTGCAGATGGGCACCCGCTTCATCGCCACCCCGGAGTGCCGGGTGCACGAGGGCTACCGCCAGGCCATCGTCGACGCCGGCGAGGGCGACATCGTGCTCACCGAGCGCCTCAGCGGCGTGCCGGTGTCGGTGATCCGGACCCCGCTGATCGACCAGATGGGCCCGCAGGCCGGCCCGATCGCCCGGCGCCTGCTGCGGCACCCGCGCTTCAAGCACTGGATGCGCGCCTGGTACACCCTGCGCTCGATCCGCAGCCTCAAGCGCAGCTCGCTGAAGGGCGTCGGCTACCGCGACGTCTACCAGGCCGGCAAGAGCGTGGCGGGGGTGCACGCCATCGAACCGGCGGGAGAGATCGTGCGCCGCTTCGGCGCGGCGTGGCAATCACCAACCTTTCCTTGAAGGTGGGAACTCAGCCGATCGCCGGAATTGAGGAAGGTGCGACCGCCCCTGGCGATCGCACCCTCGGCCTCGGCCTACTGGAAGGTGTAGGACCGCAAGTTGCTCACCCGGCAGCTCGCAGGTTCGAGAGCCTGGAAGAGATAGGTCTGCTGGTAGGCACTCGCTGGAACGAACTGCGTGAACAGGGCGGTGCCATCCCAGTCGACAGATTTCGGCCCCACAGAAGCCGGGCTGTGGATTCCCAAGTAGAGATTCGTGCAGCTCGGCACCTGCGAGAACCCATAGGTATCCCCGTAGGCGAGGTAGAGGTCCTCGCCCGGGGTTCCGCCGGTGACCTGGAAGTGGTTGTTGGCACCGGCCGCGCCCGGGAGCGGATCGAAGACCCGCAGGCTCGGCTTGAGGAGGAAGACGAAGCGCTGTCCTTGGTTGCGGTAGCCGCTACCCAGGATCCACCCCTCGTCATTCAGGTCCGTCGCCATCTCCAAGCCCGAGCCGGCGACCATCTTGGTCAGGGAGTTGAGTTCCTTGACCACGCCGTTCTCCCACAGGAGCGCCCGGTCCTGGCCCGGGAAGGAGCCCCCATCCGCGAAGCCGACGGCCTGCCCCACGGAGTTGATCGCGGTCGCCTGGCCTTCGGTAAAACCGGCCGGCAGCGGCAGCTCCTGGCCACCAGGGGCCCAGATCAAGGGGCGCCGTTCGCCGCTGGCGTTGTCGCCCCAGCCGACCATCGAGCCGCTCTGGTTCAGGTCCCGAGCGGAGGTGTTCGCGCCCCCCGACCAGAAAAAGGAGTGGTGGAGGCCGAACTGATCCCACCTGGCCGCCCGGTGCTCGATCAGGCCGTTGTATTGAGATTCCCCGGCCACGAGGCCGTCGGCGTTGATGGCGTTGGCCCAGCACCCCTCGTTGGGAAAGGAACCCTCATCCGGGAGCCGTCGAAGGAAATTCGCCTGGACGGAGTAGGTGAAGGCGGCAGCCTGGGCCGGCTGGTCACCGGTCTGCGAGGTGCCGCAGATGATGTCGCCGTTCCCCGGCGAATACGCCACACCCGTCGCCCAGGACCACCCCCCACCCAGAGTCCCGATGCTCGTGGCGGTCACCGAACCCGGATTCCAGTAGCAGGCCATCGAGTTCCCAGAGTTGTCCGTTGAGTAGCCCACGACCATGCCGCTCGCGGAGACGTCCATGGCCGTCGCATGATCGTAATTGGGCAAGGGGAGGAGATTGGTGGCGAGCAGCGGGCCGGCCACGGCGTCGTAGCGGAAGGCGCCGACTTCGTTCGTGGCGCTATCCACCGAGTACCCACAGATGAGCCCGTTCTCGTTGATTGCCGTGAGGTGGACCTCATCTCCTGACCGGATCCCGCTCAGATCGACGAGGTCGTACTGGTTTCCGTTCTGGGCGGACGCGGTGGTCAAGGGAACCGACAGCGCGAAAGCCAATGCAATGATTCTTGAATTCATGAATGAAACTCCGAAATGAAATCCTGCAGCGAAGTCTGCAGATGAAGAACCACTTGCCACTCCCCGAAGAACCCGCAGGCTTTTTCTGAGGAGGATTCCCGCCTCAGCGCCGCATCGCGTCGATCAGGTTCAGCCGCGCCGCCAACCAGGCGGGCAGGAAGCTGAACAGCAGCGCGGCGGCCAGGGTGCCGCCGACCAGGATGCCGACCGAGCCCCAGTCCACCGCCACCGGGACGTGGTCGAAGATGTAGGTCTCGGCGTTGAAGATGCGCTCGCCGAAGATGCGGTCCTGGACCCAGTCCAGGTTGCGGGTCAGCCAGCTGCCGAGCAGCAGGCCGAGCGCCGAGCCGACCACGGCGATCACCAGCCCGAGGCTGATGAAGAAGCTGACGATGCGGCCTGGAGACGCGCCCAGCGCGCCCAGCACCCCGATGTCGCGCTTCTTCTCGGCCACGGTCAGGGTGAGGGTGGCGACCAGCTGGAAGGCGGCCACGATCACGATGAAGAAGAACACCGTGGTCAGGATCTGCTTCTGGTTCTCGACCGCGCGCAGGAAGTTGCCGCCCTGCACGCGCCAGGTCTCGACCAGCGAGGGCATGCCCTCGCGCTTGACCTCGGCCGCTTCCAGGGCCAGCTCGGCGCGCTCCTCGAGCAGCTCGACCGCCACCCCCGGCGCCGCCGTGATCCCGATCTCGTTGAAGCCGAGGCCGCTGCCGATCATGCGCGCCAGGTCCTCACGGGCGACGATGGCGCGGTCGATGTCGTGGTCGTAGCGCCCGGTGGTGAACACCGCCTCGACCACGAAGCTGGCGCGCACCGGCACCGGCTGGCCGGAGGAGCCGCGCCGGAAGGAGATGATCTCCAGCCGGTCGCCGACGCCCACGCCGGCCTTGGCTGCGAGCACCTTGCCGACCAGGATGCGGCCGGGCGAGACCCCTGCGGCGCGGAAGGGCACCGGCTCGCCGCCGTCCGGCGACAGCCGCATCATGCCGGCCGGCAGCCGATCCAATCCGACCAGCAGCATGCCGCTCAGATCGGTGGTGCGCGGGTCGTCGATGGCGCGCGCGCCGCGGCGCCCGATCAGGCCGTAGTAGTTGAGCCGCGGCTCGAGCCGCTCCACGCCCTCGACCGGCTCCAGGGCCTCGAGGTAGTCGTCGAGCTGGATCCGCGGCGCCAGCCGCTCGGGCAGCGCCCGCACCACCAGGTCGCCGCTGAACTCTCGCAGGGTGACCTCGACCTGGGACAGGAAGCCGTTGATCACCGCCAGGACCGAGAACATCACGCACACGCCGAGCGCGATCGCCATCGCCGACAGCGACAGCAGCGGGCGGCTGCGGAAGTAGGTCCAGGCCAGGCGGAGCAGGCTCATTCCGGCACCACGAGGCCCTCTTCGAGGTGCAGGACCCGGTCGCAGCGCTCGGCGATCGACGGGTCGTGGGTGGCCAGCAGCACCGCGGCCTCGTGGTCGCGGGCTAGCTCCAGCAGGAGCTCCAGCACCTCCTCGCCGGTCTGCCGGTCGAG
>CAZXTO010000075.1:0-12644 GCA_964643675.1 uncultured Planctomycetales bacterium | reverse complement strand
AGCGCGCGCGCCTGCGGGAGCTGCTGTGGTGGGACATGAGCTCGGAGTACGACGCCCGCTTCCTGAGCGCACACGTCGCCGGCCTGGGCCTGGAGCTGTCGCCCGAGTTCTGCGCCATGCACGCCGCCTGGGCGGCCGAAGAGGAGCTGCACTACGCCGTCACCCGGAGCGTGCGCGAGGCCCTGTTCGGCTGGAGCGAGGAGGAGCGCGCCGCCTTCGACGCGCGGCGGGCCGACTTCGCGCCGCTGGCGCACCTGTTCGAGGACGAGTTCTCGATCACGGTGCTGATCGCCTACGACGAGCTGTGCACGGTGCGCGGATACCAGGCCAACCTGCCGCTCTACGAGCGGCTGGGCCCTGAGTATGGCTCCTTCGTGCGCCGGGTGATCGCCGACGAGGCGCTGCACTACAAGCGCGCGCTCGACGTGCTGGCGGCCCGCCACCGCCACCGGATGGCCGAGCTGCCGGCGCTGCTCGAGCGCATCCGCGCCGCCGAGGACCAACCCTACGCCAACACCTTCGTCATGGACCACGAGGAGGAGGTGTACACCGCGGCGGTGTCCGACCGCGCGGTGCAGGTGCTGCTGCGGCAGGCGGCGAAGCTGGGCTCCGCCGCCTGAAGGGGCCACCCGATCAGCGGAAGCTGCCGCCCGACTCGGCCAGCTCCTCGATCAACTTCGCCGGCCTGAACTTGGCTTGGCCGCCGGGGCGGCTGGCGACGTCCTGCTCGGCGATCTTGCGCAGCTTGTCGCGCACGACGACCAGGCCCTCGCTGTCGGCGTAACGCATCAGGCCGCCGCGGAAGGGGGCGAAGCCGGTGCCGAAGACGGTGGCGAGGTCGAGCATCTCGGCGTTCTCGACCACGCCCTCCTCCAGGCAGCGGGCCGCCTCGTTGACCATCGACAGCACCAGGCGGTCGATGATCTGCTGGCCGGAGTACTGGGCGGCGGGGCCGTCCTTCTGGTACTGCTTGAGGTCTTCGCTGATCACCGGCTTGACCTTGCGGTCCTTGCTGTGCTTGTAGAAGCCGTGGCCGGTCTTCTTGCCGAGCCGGTCCGGCCCCATCAGCTGCTTGACGCCCTCGGCGGGAGTCATGCGCTCGCCGTAGGCCTCGAGCAGCGACTGCGAGGCGTGGCTGGCGATGTCCAGGCCGACCTCGTCGAGCAGGATGAAGGGGCCCATCGGCATGCCAAAGTCGAGCATGACCTTGTCGATGTGGACCGGGTCGGCGCCGTCCTCGAACAGGCGGATGGCCTCGTCGAGGTAGGGGCCGAGCAGGCGATTGACCAGGAAGCCGGCCACGTCGGCCACGACCACCGGGGTCTTGCCCATGCGCAGCGCCAGCGCCGCGACCTCGGTCACCGCCTCGTCGCTGGTCTGCTCGCCGCGGATCACCTCGACCAGCGGCATCTTCTTCACGGGGTTGAAGAAGTGCATGCCGACCACCCGCTCGGGGTGGGGCAGGCCGGCGGCGATCGCGGTGACCGACAGCGAGCTGGTGTTGGTGGCCAGCAGGCAGTCGTCGGCGACCTGCTCGGCGATGGCGCCGAACACCTTCTGCTTGATGTCGAGGCGCTCGGCCACCGCCTCGATCACGATCTGGGCGCTGCCGAAGCCGGCGCCGAGGTCGGTGGTGGTGTCGAGCCGGTCGACCGCGGCCATCGCCTCGCTCTTGCCGAGGCGGCGCCGGCGCTTCTTCTTGTCGACGTCGGCCCGGTGCTGCAGCAGGGCGGCGTCGTTGGCCTCGGCGGCGAGGTCGCCGAGCCGGGTCTGGACGCCCTTCTCGGCCATCGAGCTGGCGATCGCGCCGCCCATCACGCCGGCGCCGATGACGGCGCCGTGCTGGAACTTGCGCGGCTTCCAGCCGCCCTGGCCCTTGCCGAGTTTCTTGGCCGCCTCCGATCCCTTGAAGATCGAGATCAGGCTCTTGCAGACGCTGCCGGAGGCGAGCTCGGCGATCGCGTCGGCCTCCTTGCGGGCGCCGGCGGGGAGCGAGGTGCGAGCGCCGGCAGCGACCAGCTCGATCGCGCGCGGGATCGCCGGGTACTTGCCGCGGGTCTTCTTCATCGCCATCTTGCGCGCCTGGCTGGCGATGACGGCGGTGGCGAGCGGGTTGCGGTCGACCGCCCACGACTTCCAGCCGCGCGGCTTGAGCTTGGCCTTGGCGCGGCCCAGGGCCAGGTCGGAGGCGACGCGCAGCAGGTACTCGGGCTTGGTGATGCGGTCGATGAAGCCCTTCTTCCAGGCCGCCTTGGCCGGGTAGAGCTTGCCGGCCAGGATCGCCTGCATGGCCGCCGGCACGCCGACGCGGCGCGGCAGGCGGTGGCAGCCGCCCCAGCCCGGGATGATGCCGAGCATGGTCTCGGGCAGGCCGATGCGGGTCTTCGGGTGCTCGGCGGCAACGATCAGGTCGCAGCTCAGCGACAGCTCGAAGGCGCCGCCGGGCACCGGGCCGCCGACCGCGGCGACGGTGCGGGGCTTCAGCGCTTCGATGCGGCGGAACAGCTCGTGCACCGAGAGCACGATCTTCTCGAGCGAGGCGCGGTCGGTGATGGCGCCGATCGCGTCGACGTCGGCGCCGGCGGCGAACTGCAGCGGCTCGCGGCCGGCGATCACCACGCCGCGCACGCTGGAGTCCTGCTCGACTTCGCTGAGGGCGGCGTCGAGGTCGCGCAGCAGCGGCGCGTCGAGCACCGCCAGGCTGCGGTGGGGCGGGTCGAGCACGATCACCGCCAGGCCGTCCTCGGGGCGTTCCAGCCGCACGCAGGCGCCCGGCTCGGGGCAGTCGGGGGGGAGGGGCAGTCCTTCGAGGTCGATCATCAGCTCATCCTCTCCAGCACCACGGCGCCGCCTTGGCCGCCGCCGATGCACAGGGTCGCGAGCGCGAGTTCGTGGTCACCGTGGCGCAGCTCGTGCGCGGCGGTCAGCAGCAGGCGCGAGCCGGTCGCGCCGACCGGGTGGCCGAGGGCGATGGCGCCGCCGTTGACGTTCAGCTTGTCGTCCGGGAGCTCGCCGAGGGCCTGGTCGCGGCCGAGGTGCTCCTTGGCGTAATCGGCGCTGGCGAAGGCCCGCTGGCAGGCCATCACCTGGACGGCGAAGGCTTCGTTCAGCTCCACCACGCCCATGTCGGCCAGGCTGCAGCCCGCGGCGTCGAGGGCCTTGGCGCTGGCGGGGACCGGGCCGATGCCCATGCGCGAGGGGTCGCAGCCGGCCCAGGCCCAGCTGCGGATGCGGGCCAGCGGCTCCAGGCCGTCCGCCTTGGCGCGTTCCTCGGTGGTGATGAGCAGGGCGGCGGCGCCGTCGGTGATGCCGCAGGCGTTGCCGACCGTGACCACGCCGTCGGGCTTCTCGAAGTAGGGGCGCAGCTTGGCCAGCGCCTCGATGGTCTGGTCCTCGCGCACGGCGTCGTCGTGGTCGAGGGCGCGGCTCCCCTTCTTGGCGCCGAGGCCGAGGTGGGGGAGGATCTCCTGGGCGAGCCGGCCGTTGGCCTTGGCGGCGGCGGCGCGCTGGTGGCTGCGCAGGGCGAAGGCGTCGGCCTCCTCGCGCGTGATGCCGAAGTCGCGCGCCAGGTTCTCGGCGGTGCTGCCCATGATCAGGCCGCTGACCGGGTCGGTCAGGCCTTCCATCAGCGCGATGCGCGGCTTCAGCCAGCCGGGGCGGAACTTCAGGAACAGCCCGAGCCGCTGGCCGAGCGTCTTCGCCTTCATCATGTTGGCGAAGAAGGCGGTCATCTTGTGGCCGAAGACCAGCGGGTAGCTGCTCATGACCTCGACGCCGACGGTGAGGTAGCGGTCGCCGAGGCCGGCCCGGATGTTGGCGATCGCGGTGGTGACCGCCTCGATGCCGCTGGCGCAGTTCCGCGCCACCGTGCGCCCTGGCACGGCGCGCGGCACCCCGGCTCGGAGCGCGATCACCCGGCCGATGTTCGCCTGGTCGAAGGGCTGCCCGACGCAGCCGGCCACGACCTCGTCGAGCGAAGCCGGGTCGACCCCGGTGCGCGCGATCAACTCGCGCGTGACGTGGGCGCCGAGGTGGCCGGCGTCCTCTCTCGCGTAGGCCACGCCGGCGCGCGCCCAAGGGGTGCGCAGGCCCGCGGCCAGCACGATCGAGGGGCCGTCCTGATGGAGGGCTTGCTGAACCATGACTTGTTAACAGCGTTAAGCTAACACCGTCAAGTCCGATCCCGCAAGCTCCTTCCGCTGCCTTTGATGGGCCCCGCTCGCGGACGCCGGTTGGTGGTGGGCCGCCGGCTGGCCCAAGCGGCTTCAAGCGCTCGGGACCTCGGCGGCCAGGACGCAGGGCCGCGCCGGCAGGGTGTTGTACTGGAACAGGCCGCGCATCCGGATGCGGTATTCCGGCACCCACTCCTGCAGGAGCTGCTCGATCTGGGAGGCGTTGTGGTGTCCGTGGTACACCGCGATCGACAGCTTGGGCCGGTGCTCTTCGATGGTCCTTCGGGCCCCGCGGACGGCCTCGACTTCGTCGCCCTCGACGTCCATCTTGATGAAGTCGACCCGCTCGATGCCCGCCTCTTCGGTCAGGAGGTCGAGCGGCACCCGTCGGCAGAGCTGGCTGTTCTCATCGCTGCCCTGCTTGCTGCCCGCGAGGAACTCGGGGTCGACCGCCAACGGCACCTCGGCTTCGGAGCTGCCGAGCAGGACCGGATGGAGCGATGCTCGCCCATCGCCGAGCTCCTCGGCGAAGCTGAGCTCGAGGCAGCGGCCGAGCAGGTCGACCGGCTCGAGGAGGTGGACGGCCTCGGCGCCGGCCTGGAGCGCGCGGTGGGCGAAGAAGCCCTCACAGGCGCCGACGTCGAGCACGTGGTCTCCCGCTGCGATGCCGAAGTCGTCGAACTCGTAGCAGAGGGGATTGAGCCGCTCGGGCGCGGCCACCTCATGCCAGGAGTGCGCCAGGTCGGAGGCCGGGGAGGCGGTGGGCCAGTAGACGACCCGGCCGTCGATCGAATATTCGTCCAGGCCCTCGTGCTCCGAGCACGCCGGCGTGAAGCGGACGGCGTCGAAGACCGAGCGACCATAGAGGTACATGCGGTAGTCCGCGAAGCGGAAGCGATAGTGGCTCTTCTGCGACCGGAGCAGCCGGAGCAGCCGGAACGGCATGCCGAGGAGCTTCTTCAGGAAGCGGTAGGGCAGCCGGGCGAGGGCGGTCGTCTGGACCAGGCGATCGAGGCGCCGGTAGGCCTGCACGAACGGCCGCATGGCGAGCTGAAGCCACCGGCGGCGGGTCCAGGGGATGAAGATGTCGGCGGTGGAGCCGGGCTCGTCCGGGGACGTCGGGGGAGGGTCAGCCATCAGAAACGCCATCCGAGCGATGGGGCGGGATCTTAGCAGCCGAGTTTGCGGGGATCGGGTGAACGGCGTAAAGTTAACAGTGTAAAGTAACCGATCCTCCATCCAGGCATGCCCCGCCCCAGCTCGCAAGATCTACGCCGCTCGATCCTCGATGAGGCTCGACGGGTGCTCGTGGACCAGGGCTTCCCCGGACTCTCGCTGCGCCCGATCGCCAAGGCGGTCGGCTGCACCGCGACCAGCATCTACCTCTACTTCGAGAACAAGGACGCCCTGATCCACGCCCTGATCGACGAGGGCATGGAGATGCTGCACCAGGAGCTGGTGCTGGCTGCGGACGGCATCCCCGACCCCCGGGAGCGCCTCGCGCGGCAGGCCTACGCCTACCTGGACTTCGGGTTGCAGAACCCGGAGTACTACGAGGTCATGTTCCTGCTGCACCCGCAGCAGATGAAGCGCTACCCCGCCGACCGCTACCGGCGCGCGCGCGGCAACCTGGACATGATCCACGACGAGCTGGTCGCGGCCCTCGGCCCCGAGCGCCTGGGCGGCCGCGACATCAAGACCGAAGCGACCCTGGTCTGGGCCGCGCTGCACGGCACCGTCTCGCTCCTGATCGCCCACCGCGTCGATGCCAGCATCGATCGCCAGGCGCTGATCGAGGCCGCCGTCGCCCAGGCCCTGCGTTCCCTCGACGGGAGCGCTGAATCACCCGGCGCGGTCTACCGGCCGCGCGACTCCGATGCTGCAAGGAACTGAATCCGCCGAAGGCTTCCTGTCCGCCCTGCCCTGGGGCTGGACCCTCCTGATCTTCGTCGCCGCGGCCTTCGGGCTCGGCTTCGTCGGCGCGCCGCTCCTGGCCTGGACCGCGCTCTTCGCGGTGCTGCTGTGGGGCCTGGCGGCGCCGGTCTGGCTGTGGGTGTCCTTCGTGGTCGTGGCGGCGGTCTTCAACCTGAAGCCGCTGCGTCGGCCGCTGGTGACCCGACCGCTGATGAGCGTGCTGAAGAAGCTCGGCATCATCCCCGAGATCTCGGCCACCGAAGAGGAGGCGCTCGAGGCCGGCACCGTGTGGGCCGAGGGCGAATTGTTCTCCGGCGACCCCGACTGGGACCGGCTGATGAAGGAGGCCTACCCCGAGCTCAGCGCGGAGGAGAAGGCCTACCTCGAGGGTCCAGTCGAGGAGCTGTGCGCGATGACCGACGACTGGGACGTCTACCAGCGCCGCGACCTGCCGCCGGAGGTGTGGCAGGCGCTCAAGGACAAGGGCGTGTTCGGCATGATCGTCGCCAAGAAGTGGGGCGGCCTGGAGTTCTCGGCCGCCGGCGTGAGCACGATCATCGCCAAGCTCAGCTCGCGCTCGATGCCGCTCGGCATCACCGCGATGCTGCCCAATTCGCTCGGCCCGGCCGAGCTGATCATGCACTACGGCACCGAGGCCCAGAAGGAGTACTGGTTGCCGCGGCTCGCGAGCGGGGAGGAGATGCCCTGCTTCGCCCTGACCGAACCGCACGCCGGCTCCGACGCCGGCGGCATCCGCTCCACCGCCGAGGTCTTCCGCGGCGAGGACGGCGAACCGATGCTGCGGCTCAACTGGGACAAGCGCTACATCACCCTGGCCTCGCGGGCGACCGTGTTCGGGCTGGCGGTGAAGCTGAGCGACCCGGACAACCTGCTCGGCAAGGGCGTCAAGCCGGGCATCAGCTGCGTGCTGTGCGAGGCGCACCGCGACGGCGTCGACCGCGGCGAGCAGCACGACCCGCTCGGCGTGCCCTTCCTCAACTGCCCCTTCAAGGGCGAGGACGTGGTCGTTCCGGCCAGCAACATCATCGGCGGCGCCGAGGGCGCCGGGCGCGGCTGGCGCATGCTGATGGAGACCCTCGCCGCCGGCCGCGGCATCATGCTGCCGGCGCAGGCCGCGGCCGGCACCAAGGCCGCCGCGCGCGTCGCCGGCGCCTACTCGATGGTGCGCAAGCAGTTCGGCATGTCGGTCGGCAAGTTCGAGGGCGTGCAGGAACCGCTGGCGCGCATCGGCGGCTGGGCCTACCTGCTCGAGGCGGCGCGGCTCTACACCTGCGGCGGCCTCGACGGGGGCGCCAAGCCGGCGGTGGTGTCGGCGATCGCGAAGTACAACTCGACCGAGCTCTTCCGCAAGGCGATCAACGATGCCATGGACGTGGTCGGCGGCGCCGGCATCTCGCGCGGTCCGCGCAACCTGCTGGCCCACGCCTACTGGGGCGCGCCGATCTCGATCACGGTCGAGGGCGCCAACATCCTCACGCGCACGCTGATGATCTTCGGCCAGGGCGCGATCCGCTGCCACCCGTGGGCATACTCCGAGATCAAGGCCCTGAGCCAGAACGACGTCGCCGGCTTCGACCGCGCCTTCTGGGGCCACATCGGCTACATCGCCCACTGCAAGTGCCGCGCGATCCTGCTGTCGATGACGCGCGGCTACCTGGCGCGCACCGGCCTGAAGGGGCCGTCGCACCACTACGCCCAGCGCGTCTCCTGGGCCTCGGCCTGCTTCGCCTTCCTCTCGGAGACCGCGATGGCGATGTACGGCGGCAACCTGAAGCGCCGCGAGGGCCTGACCGGCCGCTTCTCCGACGCCCTGTCGTGGATGTACCTCGCCACCGCGACCATCCGCCGCTTCGAAGCCGAAGGCCGGCGCGAGGAGGACCTGCCCTTCTTCCGCTGGTCGATGGACCACGCCATGGTCCAGATCCAGGAGGCCTTCTGCGGCCTGTTGCGCAACTTCGACGCTCCGTGGGTGGGCTGGATCTTCCGCGGCCCCGTGTCCTGGTGGGCCTACGCCAACCCGATCGGCCGCGGCCCGAGCGACCCGCTCGGCAACCAGGTGGCGACCGCGCTGCAGCGCCCCGGCGAACAGCGCGATCGGGTCTGCAACGGCCTCTACGTGCCCGAGGATCCCAACGAGGCCCTCGGACGACTCGAGAACGCCTTCGAGCTCAGCGTGATGGCCGACGCGGTCCTGGCCAAGGTCCGCAAGGCGGTGCGCGCCAAGCAGCTGCCGAAGGGCAAGCCGCTCCAGCTCATCGAGCAAGCCGTCGAGGCTGGCGTGATCGGCCGCGAGGACGCCGACCTGGTCCGCCAGGCCGAAGCGGCTCGCGACGACGCCATCCAGGTCGACAGCTTCGACGAGGCGGCCTACCGGTCGCAGGCGCCGACCTAGGGCCAGCCGCCACTTCTTGGGCAAGAGGTTGCGCAGATCAGCCTCTATTTAGGAAGGCGCAAAGCAGAGGGGGCGGTTCTGGCGAGGTCCTGCCGATAGAGAGGGGCACTCCGTTTTGCGTCATGAGCCGATCCCTCTCCCTCTCCGTATTCCTGGTGGCGTTCCTCACGCCGACCGCCGCCGCCCAGGACCCGGTGCCGCCCGAGGAGACCTCCTCGCCCACCCTGCTCGACGAGCTGTTCGCCGAATTCGACCAGCCCGGCAACCAGCTGGAGTACGGCAGCGACGAGTCCTTCCTGGTCCTGCACGGCTTCCTCGACCTGCTCTACGAGGACGTGGACGGAGCTCCATCCAGCTTCGACCTCCACCACGCCAACCTGCTGCTGGACGTCGCCGTCAACCAGTTCACCGACGCGCGCGTGGAGTTCGAGTGGGAGCACGGCTCCGCCAGCACCGAGATGGACCAGGTCTACCTCGACTTCCATCCCTGGGAGTCGGGACCGTCCATCATCCTCGGCCGCTTCTACGCCCCCTTCGGCATCGACCGCCGGACCTGGTATCCGCCGGCCAGCGTCACGGTCAGCCGCCCCTTCGCCTTCCGCGAGGTGGTCCCCGGCAATTGGTATGAAGCCGGCGGCATGCTGCGCTGGGATCGAGCGGCCGGGGACGGCGAGCTGCAAGCTGAGCTGGCGGTGGTCAACGGCCTGGGGACCACCCTCCCGGCCGACCCGCGCGGCGCGCGTCAGAACCGGGACTCGAACCAGAACAAGACCCTGTGCGGGCGCTTCGGCTATCAGCACGAGAGCGGCTGGGCGGGCGGCGTGTCCTTCGCCAGCGGCAAGTACGACCTGGCCGGCGACCAGTCCTACCGCTACCTCGGCGCCGATCTGCGCGCGCGCCTCGAGCCGGTCGAGCTGACCGGGGAGTACGTCACCAGCACGGTCGACGACCCCGCGTCACCCGGCGGCTCCCTGGGTCGGGACGGCTGGTACTTCCAGGTCTTCCTGCCGCTGCAGGAGGACGACTTCGCCCTGGGCCTCTATGCCCGCGCCGACTCGGTCGATCCGAACGACGACCTGGCGGACTCCTTCGACCGCGACGGCTACACCCTCGGCCTGCGCTACGTGCCCGCGGCCCACCTGACCTTCAAGCTCGAGTTCAGCAAGATCGTCCACGACCACGCCGGCCCCCATCCGAACGGCGACACGGTCCGATTCCAGAGCGTGCTCGACTTCTAGATGCTGCTTGGACTCCTGCTCGCGACCCTGGCTGCGGCGCCGCCGCCGCAGCAGGAGGCGCCGACCGTGGAGGAGCTGCGCTGGCAGGTGCGCCCCTCGATGGTGGAGATCAGCAAGCGGGTCCATCGTTACGCCCAGGAGGGCGACTTCCGCCGCGCCAAGCGCGCCGCCGACGCCGTGCTGCAATTCCGGCGCGGGCTCACCGGCCACGACGGCCTGGTCTACCTCGACCCCTTGGCCGCGGCGCTCGAGCGGCAGGACCGTCGTCAGGTGGAGCAGGGATTGCGGGTCCTGATCCGCACCGACCTCCGCTTCCTGCTCCAGCACCTGTGCGACGACTCGGTCCAGGAGGGCGCCTCGCCCCGGACCCGGCTGCTGATGGCCAAGCAGGACCTGGAGTACCTGATGCGCTGGCTGCCTGCGGGCAAGGAGCAGGAGCGCAACCGCCAGCTCCTGCTGCGCATCTTCGGCAAGCTGACCGAGGTGGTACCCGGGAAGTCCAGCTACCAGCAGCAGGACCTGAGCTGGCAGGCGGACGCCGAGGAGCTGGCGGGCAAGCTCGAGCTCGCCCTCGACGCGATCTTCCCCGCGCTCGCCGCGCCCCCGCCTGAGGAGGGGAGCGAGGAGGGGTCGCGATGAACGGCCTGCACCGCTCGATCGGGTTCCGCTTCGTCCTGTGGAGCTTCGCCGTGGCGATCATCGTGGCTGCCCCGGTCACGATCTACTTCGACGTGCTCGGCGAGCGCCGCGACGCTCGCGCCCTCGAGCAGAGCAGCCGCGCGCTGATGAAGCAGCTGCCCTCGCAGGTCGGCTTCGAGCTCTACCTGGAGGACGAGGCGGGGCTGGAGCGGGTGCTCGACGGCCTGCGCATGGCGCCCGACGTCGTGCGCGCGATCGCCACCCTCACCGACGGCTCCGTGGCGGCGCGATGGGAGCGGGAGCCGGGCGCGGCGCCTGCCGACGTCCTGACCTTGAGCGAGACCGTGCGCTATGAAGGGGAGGTGGTCGGGGAGGTCGAGCTGGCCTTCGACCGCGGCCAGCTGGGAGTGCTCGACCGCGCCCGCCACCGCGAGTACCTGACCCTGGCCTTCGGCCTGCTGGTGGCGATCCTCGCCGTCGGCTCCATCATCGGCGCGATGCTCAGCCGCAAGGTGCGCCGCCTGGCGGCTGCGGCGCGGCGCCTCTCCCAGGGCGAGCTGGGCGCGCGCGCGCCGGTGAGCGGGGGCGACGAGCTCACCGTGCTGGCGCGGGCCTTCAACGCGATGGCGGCCCGGATCCAGAAGCGCGAGGAGCAGCTGCTCGGCGCGCGCGCCGAGGCCGAGGACCAGGCTCGCAAGGCCAGGCAGGCCGAGGCGGCGAAGGGTCGCTTCCTCGCCACCATGAGCCACGAGATCCGGACGCCGATGAACGGCGTGCTGGGCATGGCGGAGCTCCTGATGGGCACCGAGCTCGACGTCGAGCAGGTCGACCTGGTCTCGACCTTGCGCGACTCGGGGCGCTCGTTGCTGGAGATCCTGGACGACGTGCTCGACTTCTCGAAGGTCGAGGCGGGCAAGATCAAGCTGGTCGAGGCCCCCTTCGATCCGGGGGCGCTGCTCGAGGAGGTGGTCGAGCTGTTCGTGGCCAAGACCCGGGACCAGGGGGTGGAACTCGACGCCGTGGTCGCCTCGAGGGTGCCCTCCCGAGTGGTCGGCGATGCCGGCCGCCTGCGGCAGGTGCTCTCCAACCTGGTCGGCAACGCGGTGAAGTTCACCGAGTCCGGCAGCGTCACCGGGAGTTGCTCGGTGGTGGGCGAGTGCGAGGGAGAGCTCACCCTGCGCTTCGAGATCCGCGACAGCGGCCGCGGGGTCCCCGCTGAGGTGTTGCCGCAGCTGTTCCGTCCCTTCGTGCAGGCGGAGTCTTCCTACGTGGACCAGGTCGGCGGGACCGGCCTCGGCCTGGCGATCTGCAAGCAGTACATCGAGCTGATGGGCGGGCGGATCGGGGCCGAGAGCGAGTTGGGGAACGGCAGCCTGTTCTGGTGTGAGCTGACCCTGCCGGTCGTCGAACGCGGCGTCGAGGCGGAGGCGCTCTCCCACGCCCGCGCGGTGGTGGTGGGCCGATCAGGGTCGGTGTGGGCCGATTCGGCGGTGGAGGTGCTGACCCGGCTCGGCTGCACCACCCGCTTGGCCGCCGATGACGGCGCGGCGCGGGAGATCCTCGCGCGCTGGGCCGAGGAGGGCGAGGTGCACACCCTGCTGGTCCTGCCCGACCGCGAGGACGAGGTCCTGGCAGGGCTGCGCGTGCAGCTCCAAGAGGCCGGCGGCGCCCAGCCGGTGATGCTGGTCGTCACGGCCGATCCCGGGCGACGCGCGGAGCTGGCCCAACGAGGCTGGGCCGCCGTGGCGCGGCCCCTGCGCCGCTCCCGGGTGTGCGCGGCGCTGGCCGCCGGCCTGGGGCTGGAGGTCCCCGAGGGAGGCGCCGAGATCTCCCACCAGACGCGCGCGGCCGCCCGCGGCCTGCGGATCCTGGTGGTCGAGGACAACGCCGTCAATCGCAAGGTGGTCGGCAAGATGCTGGACCGCCTGGCCTGCGAGGTGGACTTCGCCGTGAACGGCCGCGAGGGATTGGCGATGGCGACCGAGCGGGACTACGAGCTGATCCTGATGGACGTGCAGATGCCCGAGATGGACGGTCTGGAGGCGACGCGCCGCCTCCGCCAGTTGGATGGCCCCCGCAGCCAGGTCCGCATCCTGGCCCTGACCGCCAACGTGCTCGCCGAGGCCCGCGAGGCCGTCACGGCCTCCGGCATGGACGGCTTCCTCAGCAAGCCCTTCCAGTTCGATGAGCTCGCGGAAGCCCTCCGGTGTCAGGCTCAATCGTAAGATTTGGTGGATAACTCCGGGCGGCAGCGGCGCTGAGTCCGGC
>CAZXTO010000074.1:0-12784 GCA_964643675.1 uncultured Planctomycetales bacterium | reverse complement strand
GGCGCCGGCGCGGCGGCTTCGGGCGCGGCGGCCGGCTTCTCCTCGATCACTTCGAAATCGGCGCCCAGTTCTTCGATGACCTCGAATTCGTCACCGAGCTCCTCGATCTTGTCCTTGTCTTCGCTCATGGCTTGGGGGGCTAGAGCGCCGCGAGCTTGGCGGCGCGGTCTGCGGCGGCGAGGGCCTCGACGAGATCGTCGAGCCGGCCCTCCAAAACCACCTCGAGGCTGAAGTTACGACCCAGCCGGTGATCGGTCACCCGGTTCTGGGGGTAGTTGTAGGTCCGGATCCGCTGGCTGCGGTCTCCGGAGCCGACCTGGTTCTTGCGCAGGTCGGCGCGTTCGGCGTCGCGCTTGGCCTTCTCGCGCTCGTAGAGCCGCGAGCGCAGCAGGGCGATGGCGCGCTCCTTGTTCTGGAGCTGCGACTTGCCCTCCTGGCACTTCACCGCCTCGCCGGTCGGGATGTGGACCACCCGGATCGCGCTGGAGGTCTTGTTGACGTGCTGGCCGCCCGGCCCCGAGGAGCGCATGGCGGTGATCTCGAGGTCGTCGGACTTCAGCTCGAAGTCGACCGCCTCGACCTCCGGCAGCACCGCGACGGTGGCGGCCGAGGTGTGGATGCGGCCCTGGGTCTCGGTCTTCGGCACCCGCTGGACGCGGTGACCGCCGCTCTCGTAACGGAGCGCGCGGAAGACCTCGTCCCCGGTGACCTTGAAGCTCACCTCCTTGAAGCCACCCATGTCCGACTCGGAGCTGTCGACGATCTCGAACTTCCAGCCGCGGGCCTCGCCGAAGCGGTGGTAGATGTCGAACAGGTCCCGCGCGAACAGGGCGGCCTCGTCGCCGCCGGCGCCGGCCCGGATCTCGACGATCGCCGGGCGGTCGCCGTCGTTGTCCTCCTCGAGGGCGCGGTCGAGGATCGACTCGGTGAGGCCTTCGAGCTCGGCCTCGAGACCCGGCAGCTCCTCGCGGGCGAGATCGGCCAGGTCGGGGTCGTCCCCGGAGCTGAGCTCCTGGGCCTCCTCGATCTGACGCTCCAGCTCCTGGTACCGGTTCCAGGGTCCGAGGACCTTGTCCAGCGAACCCATCTCCCGCAGCAAGGCCGGATAGTCCGGGCGCCCGGCGCGCGCAGGGTCGGCCGCCTCCTCCTGGAGCTGACGGTGACGCTCCTCCAGCGCGGCCAAGCGGTCACGCAGAACGGACGCCAGCTTCATGATCCGACCTCCGCTCTCACGCTGCGCGCATCAGTTCTTCTTGGCGTAGCGACGCTTGAAGCGGTCCACGCGACCGGCGGCGTCCACGAACTTCTGCTTGCCGGTGAAGAAGGGGTGGCACTGCGAGCAGATCTCGACCGAGATCTCCTGGACGGTGCTCTTGGTCGTGAACGTGTTGCCGCAACCGCACTTCACGTTGCAGTCGACGTAGTTGGGGTGGATTCCTTCCTTCATCTTCTCAGCGCTCCTCGACGCGAAGCGGACCGGAGATTCTACCCGCCAGAGCCGCCGGAGCAAGCGCCGGCCTCGCCCAACAGGCGCCGGACCGTGGCGGTGGAGAGCCCGATCACCGTCTCCAGCTCGCCGGAGCGCAGCTCGGCCCATCGCCCAGCGGCGCCCTGGATGCCGTAGGCGCCGGCCTTGTCCGCCCATTCGCGCCCCCCCAGGTAGTCCTGGAGCTGGTCCTCGGGTAGCTCGCAGAAGGCCACCTCGGCCCGATCGGCGGCCTCCCACAGCTCACCCTGCGGGGTCAGCAAGGCCACCCCGGTCCAGACCTGGTGGCAGCGCCCGGACAGGCGGCGCAGCATGCGCTCGGCCTCGGCCCGGTCCGCCGGCTTGGGCAGGAACTCCCCCGCCAGCCACACCAGGGTGTCGGCGGCGAGCACGAAGCGCCCGGGGCGCCGAGCGGCCACCTCCCGGGCCTTGTAGCGGGCGTGCTCCAGCACCCGGAGGGCCGGATCGGACTGCTCCGAAGGCCCGTCCCCGCCCGGGCTGTCCACCTCGAAGGCGATTCCAGCCTGCTCGAGCAGCTGCCGGCGGCGCGGCGAGCCGCTGGCGAGCAGGAGCGGGGCAGCGGCCAAGGCCCGGGTCAGGACTTGCCGCTCTTCTTGCGGACCGCCTTCTTCTTGGCCGTCTTCTTGACGACCTTCTTCTTGGCGGTCTTCTTGGCCGGGGCCTTCTTGGCCGCCTTCTTGCTCGCCTTGGCCTTGCGCGCCGGCTTCTTCTTCAGCCCGAGCTCCTTGAGGGCCTCCTTGTAGGCCGCCGGGGAGAGCTGCTTCTTGCCGTGCGGGCACAGGTCCAGCAGGCAGCACTGGCGGCAGCGCGGGTGCTTGGAGTCACACACCGTGCGGCCGTGCAGACGGAGCGCCAGATCGAGCGGGAAGGCCTGCGCCCGGTCCCCGAGCACCTCGAGCGCGCCGGCGACCTCGGCGTCCTTGGGGTTCGAACCGACCAGGCCGAGGCGGCTCATCAGCCGCTTGTGCTCGGTGGTGATCGGCAGGTCGTCCTGCTCGTAGGCGTCGAAGTCGAGCACCGGGCCGGTCAGCGGCGGCATCATCTGGAGCGCGACCAGGGTCTTCTCGCGGCGCTCCGAGGTGCAGTCGTCCATCCAGTCCAGGTCCAGGTGGTTCTGCAGGCCGAACACCCGGCGCAGCAGCTCCTGGGCCAGCTCGGCCTTCTCGACCGCCGCCGGGATGCGCTTGCGACGCAGCACGTCCGCCACCTCGTAGTGGCGCGCCACCCGCATCTCGCTCCAGTTGGTGTAGGTGTTGCGGAAGGCGCCCACCGCCTTCTCCGCGGTGGCGTAATTGCCCTCCCCCTGCATCACCAGGGCGAGCAGGCGGTCCAACACGGGTGTACCCGGCTCGCGCACCGCCACCTGGTAGTGGTCGCGGTGGATGCGATCGAGGACCTTCTTCAGCTCTGCCGAGCCGGCGGCCTTGGCCATTGCCGAGCCGCGCTAGCTCTGGGCGGCCTTGCTCGCCTTCTTGGCGCGGCGCCGCTGGGACTTGCTGAGGTAGGTGACGCCGCTGCGCTTGAGCAGGGAGGCGACGGTTTCCGAGGGCTGGGCACCCACGGAGACCCAATACTGGGCGCGCTCGGCGTTGAGCTCGAACTTCAGCTCGTTGTCCGAGGAGCCGACCGGGTCGTAATGACCCAGCTCCTCGATCACCCGGCCGTCCCGCCGGGTGCGGGCATCCATCACGCAGATGCGGTAAAACGGCCGGTTTCGCCGGCCGAACCGCTTGAGTCGCAGGACAACTGCCATTCTGGGGCTTCTTTCAGGTTCGAATCGATTCAGAGTCCCGGGAAACCGCCCGGGAGGTTCGGCATGCCGCCCCTCTGGCCCATCTGACGGAGCATCCGCTTCTTCGAGCGGCCACCCTTCATCATCTTGCCGAGGGACTTCATTTGCTTCTGCATCTCCTGGAAGGAGCGCAGAAGCCGTTTGACTTCGCTGACGTCGGTGCCGCTACCTCGGGCGATCCGGAGGCGGCGGCTGCCATCAAGCAGCTCCGGATGGAGCCGCTCCCGAGGAGTCATGGACAGCACGATGGCCTCGATGCGGCCAAATTGCTTGTCGTCCACGGAATCCAAAAGGCCGGACATCTTACCCATTCCGGGCATCATGCCCAAGACCTTCTTCATCGAGCCCATCCGCTTCATCATGCGGAACTGGCTCAGGAGGTCCTCCATGGTCAGGCGGCCGGACATCATCCGGACGTAGTCGTCCATGGCGGCCTTCTCGTCGACGGCCTCCTGGGCCTTCTCGACCAGGCCGACGATGTCGCCCATGTCCAGGATCCGGCCCGCCAGACGCTCGGCGTCGAATTCCTCCAGATCCTCGGGCTTTTCGCCCACGCCGAGGAAGCGCACCGGCACCCCGGTGACCTCCCGGACCGAGAGCGCGGCGCCGCCGCGGGCGTCGCCGTCCATCTTGGTCAGGATCACGCCGTAGAGGTCCAGGCGCTCGGCGAAGGCCTGGCCGGAGTCGACCGCCACCTGGCCGGCCATGCCGTCCAGGACCAGGTAGGAGCCGTCCGGCTTGACCGCCTTGCGCACCGCCTCGATCTCGGCCATCAGCTCCTCGTCGATGTGGAGGCGGCCGGCGGAGTCGACGATCAGGACGTCATAGCGGCCCTCGCGGGCCTTCTCCTTGGCCCGCTTTGCGACCCCGGCGGGGTCCACGCCCGGGCCGGGCATCTCGGCGTGCACGTCGACGCCGATGCGCTCGCCGAGCTGCTTGAGCTGCTCGACCGCGGCCGGGCGCTGCAGGTCGCAAGCGGCCAGGAGCACCTTCTTGTGGCGCCGCTCGGTCAGCCACTTGCCGAGCTTGGCGGCGGCGGTGGTCTTGCCCACGCCCTGCAGGCCGGCCAGCAGCAGCACCATCGGGTGCTTGGGGTTCTTCGGCAGCGAGGGGTCCTCGCTCGCCATCAGGGCCGCCAACTCGGCGTGGAAGGCAGCGGTGGCCTGCTGGGCCCCGCTGACCCCGGACAGGCGCTCCTCGCCGGCCAGACGCTCGGCGACCCGCTTCGTGAACTGCTTGGCGACGTTGAAGTGGACGTCGGCCTCGAGCAAGGCCCGCCGCACGTCGCGCAGGGCGACCTCGACGTGCTGCTCGCTGAGCTTGCGCGGGCCGCGGTAGCGGTCCTGGACCTTGGTGAGCTACTTCTGCATGTTCTCGAGCATGAGCGAAGCGCTCCCCTCGGGGTCGGGTGGGCCGTGGGGAGCCCCTGATTCTAAGAGGAGGAAGGAACCCGCAGAAGGCCTTTCCGCCGCCCTCAGGGCGAATCGGGATCTTCCACCCGCGCCACCGCCGCCCCGAGCCGGCCCAACTTGTCCTCCAGGCGCTCGTAGCCGCGGTCGAGGTGGTAGACCCGGCGCACCAGGGTCCGGCCCTCGGCCGCCAGGCCGGCCAGGACCAGGGCGGCGCTGGCCCGCAGGTCGCTGGCCAGGACCTCGGCTCCCTGCAGCGTGGCCGGGCCGCGGACCCGGGCGAAGCCCTCCTCGTGGTGGATGTCGGCGCCCAGCCGGACCAGCTCGGCGGCGTGCACGAAGCGCTCCGGATAGACCCCTTCCCGGATCGTGGCCTCGCCGTCGCAGACCGCGCTGAAGGCCATCCACTGGGCCTGGAGGTCGGTCGGGAAGCCGGGGTGGGGCCGGGTGGTGAGGCCGCGGGCGCGCGGGCGTCGGCTCCAGGGCTGGACCTCGAGCCAGTCCGGCCCGCTCTCGACTGGCACCCCGGTGGCATCGAGCAGCTCGAGCAGGGCGGTCAGCTCGGCCGGGGCGCAGTCGCTCACCCGCACCCGGCCTCGGGTGATGGCGCCGGCCAGGAGCAGGGTGCCGGTCTCGATCCGGTCGGGCGGCACCGCCAGCGGCTGCGCCTGCAGGCCCTCGACGCCGTCGATCTCGAGGGTGGAGCCGCCCAGGCCGGTGATGCGCGCGCCGCAGGCGTTCAGGTAGGCGCCCAGGGCGGCGATCTCGGGTTCGGCGGCGGCCGCCTCGATCACGGTCCGGCCGCGCGCCAGGCAGGCGGCCATCATCACGTTGGCGGTGCCGAGCACGGTCGGGCCGCGCTCCCCCGCCAGGTGGACGCGGGCGCCGCGCAGGCCGCCGGCGGGCGCCTCCGCGACCACCGTGCCGTGCTCCACCCGGATCGCCGCCCCGAGCGCCTCCAGCCCCTTCAGGTGCAGATCGATCGGCCGGACGCCGAGCACGCAGCCTCCGGGCAGCGCCACCCGGGCGCGCCCCCGGCGGGCCAGCAGCGGCCCCAAGACGCACACCGAGGCGCGCATGCGCCGCACCACCGCGTAGGGCGCTTCGGTCGGCCCCTCGGCCGGGCAGGCCACGCTCCACCGCTCGCCCTCGGCCTGCAGCTCGGCTCCCAGGTCACGCAGCAGCTCGGAGAGGGTGGCGAGGTCCCGCAGCGCCGGCACCCGCCGGAACTCCGCGCGGCCCTCCAGCAGCAGGGTGGACGCCAGCAAGGGCAGGCTGGCATTCTTGGAGCCGGAGGCGGCGACGAGGCCATCCAGGGTCCGGCCGCCGTCGATCCGGAAGCAGTCCATGCGCGGTCGAGTTTGACGGCTCCACCTGCGGGGAACTACGATATCGGGCCTGTTTTCGGAGGCCTGGCCCCGAATCCAAAATCATGCCGCAAGCGGAAGTCGCCCACTCCTCTTCCCCCCCCACCGACCCCGCAGCCTTCTTCGCCGCCCCGCCGCAGACTCCGAGCAGCCTCGCTGCCGCGCGTCGGGCGCTGATGAGCGAGCCGGCTACGGTCGAAAAGTTCGAAGCGGCGGTGCGGGATGCGCGCGCCGGGGGCAACCCCGTCGCAGCCGCCGGCTCATGGGTCTGCGGCGAATACGGCAAGGCCCTGGAGCTCGCCGAGGGCGACTCCGAGCTCGCCCTGTTCATCCGCGCCGACTCGCTGATCGAGCTGCAGCGTTTCCTGGAAGCGGCCGAGCTGGTCGGTGACCAGACGGGATCCAAGGACCCGGCCCTGGCCGCCTGCGCGCTGCACGCGCTCGACGCCGCCGGCCGCCTGGAGGCCTTCCAGGCCGCGGCCCCGAAGGCCAGCCTGTCCGATGCCGACCAGGCCTACTTCGCCGCCCGCCTGCTGGAGCTCGACGGCAGCTACCTCGAGGCCTGCAACGGCTACGAGGCGCTGCTCGAGAAGCACGCCGAGCACTTCCCGGCGCGCTTCCGCCTCGCCCGCCGCGCCGACCTGCACGGCAACGACGAGGAGGCCCAGGGCCATTACGAGACCCTGCTCCAGCAGCGCCCGATCCCGACCTCGGCGCTGATCAACCTCGGCGTCATGTACGAGGACCGCAACGACTTCGAGAAGGCCTGCGGCTGCTACGGCGCGGTGCTGCGGCGCGACCCCTCGAACCCGCTGGCGCGGCTCTACTTCAAGGACGCCCACGAGTCGCTGGACATGTTCTACGACGAGGAGCTGGAGAAGAAGGAGGACCGGCTGATGCAGGTGCTGCGCACCCCCATCTCCGACTTCGAGCTCTCGGTGCGGGCGCGGAATTGCCTCCAGAACATGGACATCCGCACCCTCGGCGACCTGGTCTCGCACAGCGAGCCGGAGCTGCTCGAGTTCAAGAACTTCGGCGAGACCTCGCTCAACGAGATCAAGCGCGTCCTGGTGGCGAAGGGGCTGCGGCTCGGCATGCGCCGCGACGACGGCAGCTTCATCATCCCCGAGGAGTTCGAGGCCGAGCCCGACTTCGACCCGGACCGCGACCTGGCCTGGCTCGGCGAGCTGAGCGACGACCAGCGCGAGGCCCTGGAGCTGCAGATCTCGACCCTCAACCTGTCGGTGCGCTGCCACCGCGCCCTGGTCGAGCGGCTCAACCTCCAGCGCGTGGCGGACATCCTCCGCTACACCGAGGAGGACCTGCTGAGCATGCCGAACTTCGGCATCACCTCGCTCAACGAGCTGACCAGCAAGCTCACCGAGCTCGGCCTGCGGCTGCGCAGCGGCCGCGGCGACGAGTACGTCGAGAGCCAGGGTTAAGACCGCCGGCCGGTGTTCGACTTCCTGGACGGTCGCATCGAAACGGTCGCGGCCGGAGCCGTGGTCGTGCGCACCGGCGGTGTTGGCTGGCTGGTCGCGGTCAGCGCTCGCACCGCCGACGCCCTCGAGGCCGGCCAGGAGCTGCGCCTGCTCACCCACCTCGCGGTGAGCGACAGCGCGCTCACCCTCTACGGCTTCCGCGACGAGGCCGAGCGGGCCGCCTTCCGGCGCCTGATCCAGGTCAGCGGAGTCGGCCCGGCGATGGCGCTCGGGTTGCTGTCGGCGCTGCCCCCCGGCGAGCTGGCCGCGGCCGTGCGCGCGCGCGACACCAGCGCCCTGACCCGGGTCAAGGGCGTCGGCAAGAAGACCGCCGAGCGGCTGCTGGTCGAGATCGGCGACGGGCTCGAGGAGCTCGCCGTCGCCGCCGCCGCGCCGTTGCGCCCCGACCAGGACGAGCTCTACCGTGTGCTCGTCGATTTGGGCTTCCGCCCCCAAGACGCCCGCGCTAGCGCGGACCAGGCCTGCCGGCAGCTCGGCACCGACGCCGACTTCGAAGATCTGCTGCGGCACGCCCTCCAGAAACAGAACCAGAAATGAGTGCTCCCCGCGTCGCCATCCTGATGGGCTCCGACTCCGACTTCGAGCGGCTCGAGCCCGCCGTCGCCACCCTGCGTGAATTCGGCGTTTCCCCCGCCGTGCGCGTGCTCAGCGCCCACCGGACTCCCGAGGAGGCTTGCGGCTTCGCCGCCTCCGCGCGCGAGAACGGCATCGAGGTGATGCTGTGCGCCGCCGGCGGCGCCGCCCACCTCGCCGGCGTGGTCGCCGCCCACACCAGCCTGCCGGTGATCGGCATCCCGCTCGACAACCCGCCGCTCGGCGGCATGGACGCCCTGCTGGCGACCGCCCAGATGCCGGGCGGCGTGCCGGTCGGCAGCGTCGGGGTCGGCCGCGGCGGCCCGGTCAACGCCGCCCTGCTGGCGCTGCGCATCCTCGGCGTTTCCGACGCCGACATGGCCCAGAAGCTGGACGACTTCCGCGGCTCGCAGCGCGAGAAGGTGCTGGCCAAGGACGCCAAGCTGCAGGAGCGGCTCTAGGCCGTCCGAGCGATGGCCGCCGTCCCGCTCGGCTTCGAGACCCTGCGCTGGCGGGACGGCCGCCTGGAACTGCTCGAGCAGACCCTGCTCCCGGGAGAGGAGCGCTACCTGCCGGTGCCGACCGTGCCGGTGCTGGTCGACGCCATCCAGCGGCTGGCGGTGCGCGGCGCCCCCGCCCTGGGTTGCGCCGGCGCATACGGGGTGGCGCTCGCCGTCTCCGGGGCCGCCGACGCGGCGAGCTGGGCTGCCCAGCTCGAGGCCGGGGCCGCGGCTCTGGCCGCGGCGCGGCCGACCGCCGTCAACCTGGCGGTCGGGGTGGAGCGGGTGGCGGCGCGCGGCCGGGCGCTGCTGGCGACCGGGCAAGGCAATCCAGAGGATTGGAGCGCCGCCCTGCTCGCCGAGGCGCGCGCCTTCCACGCCGAAGACGCTGCCCTCTGCGAGGCCATCGGCCAGCACGGCGCGGCCCTGCTCCCCGACCCCTGCGCGGTGCAGACCCACTGCAACGCCGGCGCCCTCGCCACCGGCGGCATCGGCACCGCCCTGGCGGTGGTCTACGCCGCCCACGCCGCCGGCAAGCGGGTCTCGGTGCTGGCCGACGAGACCCGCCCCCTGCTGCAGGGCGCCCGCATCACCGCCTGGGAGCTGCAGCGGGCCGGGGTGCCGGTCACCCTGCAGGCCGACGGCGCCGCCGGCAGCGCCTTCCAGGCCGGCCTGATCGACGCCGTGGTGGTCGGCTCCGACCGCATCGCCGCCAACGGCGACGTCGCCAACAAGATCGGCACCTACCCCTTGGCGGTGCTGGCCCGGGAACATGGCGTGCCCTTCTACGTCGCCGCCCCCACCACCACGGTGGACCTCGGCTGCCCCGAGGGCGGCGCGATCCCGATCGAGGAGCGCGCCGCTGGCGAGGTCGACGCCTTCGGCGGGCTGCCCACCGCGCCGGCCGGGGTGGCGGTGCGCAACCCCGCCTTCGACGTCACGCCGGCCCGCCTGGTGAGCGCGATCATCACCGAGCGCGGCGTCCTGCCGAAGCCGGACGCCGCCTCGGTGGCGGCTCACTGCGCGGCGACCAGCGCCGGGTAGATCGGCCGCTGGGCACACAGCGCGGCGGCTTCGGCCTTGACCGCGGCGACGGCGGCGGTGTCCTCCGGCGCCCGCAGCACGCGGTCGATCCACTCGGCCACCTTCGTCATGTCCGCCGGGGTGAAGCCGCGGGTGGTGACCGCCGGCGTGCCGATGCGGATGCCGGAGGTCTGCATCGGCTTCTCCGGGTCGAAGGGGATCAGGTTCTTGTTGACCGTGATCCCTGCTTCGTGGAGCGCGTCCTCGGCGATCCGGCCGGTAATGCCCGGCCCCTCGGGGCCGCGCAGGTCGACCATCATCAGGTGGTTGTCGGTGCCGCCCGAGACCAGCCGGTACCCGCGCGCCACCAGCCCCTCGGCCAGCGCCTGGGCGTTGGCCAGGACCCGCTCCTGGTAATCGGCGAAGGAGGGATCGAGGGCCTCGCGGAAGGCCACCGCCTTGCCGGCGATGACGTGCATCAGCGGACCGCCCTGCATGCCCGGGAACACGGCCGAATCGATCTTCTTGCGCCAATCCTCGGTGCAGACGATGGCGCCGCCGCGCGGCCCCCGCAGGGTCTTGTGGGTGGTCATGGTGACCACGTCGGCGTGCGGCACCGGCGAGGGGTGCTTGCCGGCCGCGACCAGGCCGGCGATGTGGGCCATGTCGACCAGGAAGCGGGCGTCGACCTCCTGCGCGATCGCCGCCAGCCGCTCGAAGTCGATGAGGCGCGGGTAGGCGCTGGCGCCGGCCATCAGCAGCGCCGGCCGGTGCTCGAGGGCCAGGGCGCGGACCGCCTCGTAATCGATGCGCTCGTCCTCCGGCGAGACGCCGTAGTGGACGAAGCGGTAGTACACCCCGGAGGCGTTCTTCGGGTGGCCGTGGCTGAGGTGGCCGCCGTGGTTCAGCTCCATCGCCAGCACCGTGTCGCCGGGCTCGATCAGCGCCATCATCGCGGCCTGGTTGGCCTGCGAACCGCTCGAGGGCTGGACGTTGGCGTGGTCGGCGCCGAACAGCTGCTTGAGCCGCTGCCGGGCCAATTCCTCGACCACGTCGACGTGCTCGCAGCCGCCGTAGTAGCGCCGCCCGGGGTAACCCTCGGCGTACTTGTTGGTCAGCACCGAGCCGTTGGCCTCGAGCACGGGGGCGCTGGTGTGGTTCTCCGATGCGATCAGCTCGATCTGCTCTTCCTGGCGTTGCAACTCGGCGGCCAGGGCGGCGTGGACCTCGGGATCGGAGGCGGCGACAAGGGGGTAGGAACCGTTCATGCCGCCCGGGATCATAGTCCCTCGGTTGCCGCGGGAGGTTCGTAGGATAGGGGGCTCATGCGAACGTTCCGCTGGACCGCCGTCGGGACCCTGCTGCTGGCCGCGGCCTCGTTCCTGGGCCTGCCTGGCTGCGACCCCAACCCCGCCGGGCTGGAGCTGAACCACCCGCCGCTCGCGGTCGATCCGCCCAGCCTGCGCCTGCCGCGGATCCCCTTCGGCAAGGGCGCGGCGGGGCAGTTCCTGCTCCGCAACGAGGGCTCGGAGCCGCTCACCATCACCGGCATCGGGCCGACCGGCTGCGACTGCGCCGTCGCCGACCTGCTGCTGCCCGGGCGGCCCCCCGGCGAGGACCGGGTGCGGGTCCAGGACCGCGGCATGAGGGTCTCCCTGGCGCCTGGCGAGGAGGCGGTGCTCGAGCTCACCCTCAGCACCCTGCGCTCGCGCCAGCCCACCCGCTTCAAGGCCAGCGCGATCCCGCTGTACGTCGAGGGTTACGACTACCTGGCGCTGGAGTACTCGGCCGACATCTGGGTGCCCTTCTGGGCCGAGCCCTGGGCGGTCCAGCTCGGCACGGTGGGCATCCGCGAGCGCAAGCCCGGCCTGGTCTCCGTGCGCGCGCTGGAGGAGGAGGAATTCGAGATCCTGGCGCCGGATCAGATCGACGGCTGGGAGCTCGAGGTGGAGCAGGTCAGCCTGCATCCTTCGGCTTACAACATCCACGTCACGCCGCCGCCCGAGCTGCCCGCCGGCAGCTTCCTGCAGGAGTTCGAATTGAACACCAGCCTGCCCGAGATGCCGGTCCGCTTCAGCGTGATCGGGATGGCGGTGGCCGATCTGGCCTACTCCCCCCAGCGCCTGCTGCTGCGCCCGGACGAGGGCGTGACGGCGGCCACCGCCTCCCTGCGCATGCTGCCGAGCGACCGCCTGCTGCGGGTGCTGGAGGCCAGGGCCGAGACCGAGGAAGGCCTCGCCCTCCCGGTCGAGGTCGAGCCGGTCGAACCCGGCCGCAGCTACCGCGTGGAGGTGAGCCTGCCGGCCGACGGCGCCGGGGGAGCCAAGCGCGCCACCCTGACCATCCTCACCGACGACGCCGACCAGCCTGAAGTCCAGATCCCGGTCCAGATCCTGCGCCTGCCCGCCCGCTGAGCATGTCCCGCCGCCTCCTGATTCCCCTCCTGCTCCTCGGCGCCGCCGCAGGCCTCTACCTCAGCTGGACCGCCTTCGGACCGACTCCGCCGCGCTACAACGTCGTGCTGATCAGCATCGATTCCTTGGTGCGTGACCGGCTCGGGCTGTACGGCCACCGGCCCGAGTTCGCTCCCGAGCTGCGGGTCTCGCCCAACCTCGACGCGCTGGCCGCCGAGGGGGTGGTGTTCGACGACGCCCACACCACCACCTCCTGGACCCTGCCCTCGCACCTGTCGATCCTCACCGGCCTCAGCGACGGCGCCCACGAGGTCTCGGTCGACAAGTACTTCCTCGACCCCCTGCGGCGCTCGCTGGCGCAGGAGTTCCAGCGCGCCGGCGCCACCACCGCCGGCTTCTACAGCGGCCCCTACCTCGACCCCTTCTACGGCTTCGGCCGCGGCTTCGACCGCTATGAGTCCGGCATGATGAGCGAGGCCGAGCTCAACAAGCGGGTCGACTTCTACCTCGAGCAGAAGCGGAAGGCCGGCCAGGAGGTCTCCCCCCAGGACGCGCTGGCGGTGCGCGACCGGCTGTCGCACATCGACATCACCTCGCCGCGGGTCAACCGCATGGCGCTGGACTTCCTCGACCAGCAGCCGGAGGGGGAGCCCTTCTTCCTGTTCCTCCACTACTTCGACGCCCACTACGACTACAT
>CAZXTO010000073.1:0-12880 GCA_964643675.1 uncultured Planctomycetales bacterium | reverse complement strand
CAGTCGGTCTTGTCGAAGCCCGGCGCCGGGGTGTTGTCCCAGGCGGTGGCGACGCCGGCCTCGAGGTGCCAGGTGCCGTTCATGGCCCAACGCAGCTTGGCCTCGGCGGTGTAGGAGCGGTCGTCGGTGATGTCGAAGCTCTGGAAGTACTCCGCCTTGGCGGTGGCCTTCAGGTCCTCGCTGATCGCGTTCTCGTAGCTGCAGGCCACGCGAGCGTTGATGGCGGCGTCGCCGGAGAGCACGCCGACGTTGTTCTCCTTCAGGGCCGAGGGGCCACCCTCGACCGAGAACTGGGCGGCGTCCTCCTTCCAGCGCCAGGTGTAGCCCGCTCCGATACCGAGGTCCTCGCGGATCTGGAGGCCGGTCGGCACGTTGCGGCGGGCCGAGCCCTTGCCGTACAGGTAGAGGTTGTCCGCGTCGTCGAGGAAGCGGTGATGCTCCACCGAACCCACGTACAGGCGGCTGCTGGTGGTGGCGTCGTTGAGCACGCGGTCGGTCTGGCGCACCGCGGCGTATTGGGCGGTGAAGATCCAGCGCAGGCCGGGCACTTCGTACTTGGAGCTGATGTCGGCCGAGGACAGCACGCTCTCGTTGTTGCCGGTCATGTAGACCAGGCCGCCGCTGGCCGCGCCGGACCAATTGGAGTCCTCCGGCTCGCCGCCGTCCTGGGCGAAGGCAGCCGAGCTGAGGAGACAGAAGGTGAGCAGTTTGAGCTTCAGCGTGGGGTGGTTCCGGGGTGGGGAGCCAGGGGAGGGACCGCGGATTGTACGCGTCTCCGTCCGGAGCGCTTCCTAGGACGGTGGGGGGGGAATTCCACCCCCCTTGGCTCCGGCGATCCTCGCGAGGCCCGCCTCGGAGGCTCAGTCCTCTTCCGGCGAGCGCGGCGCGACCGGCCAGAAGGCGTCGCGCGGCAGGACCTCGCAATCGCGGAACAGCGCGGCGGTGTTGGTCCCGACCGAGAAGCCGATGTCCCCGCTGAGCTGACCCGGCTCCCAATCGGTCGGGAAGCGCAGCTGGGCCTCTTCCCCGACCGAGAACTTGCCGCCGCTCTCCTGGTCGGCCTCGAGCTGGAAGTGGAAGAACTGCGCCGGCGGTATGTTCTGGCGCAGGATCGTGGTGAAGGTGGTCACGCCGATGCCGCTGGCGCTGTCCTCGGTGAAGCGCTGCTCGACGTCCACCAGGGCGAGCCTGGCGCCGTTCTCGATCGTCACGGTCTTCTGCGGCAGGCCGCTGCTGGTGCGTCCCATCCACAGCTCCGCCTCGTTCTTGCCGTCGATCTGGATGATGCCGCGCACCGCGAAGGGCGGGACCAGGTTGCGCAGGTTCTGCTCGCGCACCCAGACCGTGGTCTGGGAGCCGTTGTCGGGGGTGAACAGCAGCAGCGAGGCGTCGTCCTCCTGCGACACCCGGCCCTTGCGCTTGTCGACCGAGGCCTCCGGGAAGGCGCGCTGCCACAGCCGCAGGTGGCGACCGCTCTCGAGCTCGAGGTCATCGGCGAGCTTCATCAGCCCGACCGGCCGCACGCCGGTGGCGCGGGTGAAGTGGGCCGCGAAGAGCTGGCCGAGGATCGGGTCCCCCTCCTCGGCGGCGGTCTGCATGGCCTCCTCGATCTGACGCAGGCTGTCGCGGGTCGGGACGCAGTAGGCCTCGACCAGGTCCTCGGCGTCCTCGTCGTTCAGCCACTGCTCGGCGGCGGCGGCGGTCTCGGTGTCGCCTTCGGTCAGGCACTGCTCCCAGTGGCGGAGCATCCAGTAGATCGAATCGCCCTTGCGGCCGCTGCCGAGGTGGGCCAGCGACAGCAGGCGGAAGGTCTCGGCGTCGTGCGGCCGCTTGTCGTCGGCCTGCTCGGCGGCGATCAGGGCGCGCTCGTAGTCCTCCACGCCCAGGTAGCCGCGGCAGCGCGCCTGCAAGGTGTCGGCGAACTCGGGGCCGGCCTTGGTCTCGCGCACGATGGCCTGGGTGAAGCGGCGCCAGCGGTCCTCGAAGGCGTCCCAGTCCGGGATCTCGGGGTCGTCGACCTCGTCGACGAAGATGCGCACGCAGCGCTCCCACGAGTTCTCGCCGTCGCGCTTCTGCTTCTTGGTGTAGGACTTCAGGTACTTGAGGTAGGGCTCGCGGTAGACCAGCGGCCCGACCGGCAGCACCGGCTTGCCGTCCGGCCCCGGCTCGGCCTCGGCGCCGGTGATGCGCGGGTCGTTCTCCTCGTAATTGAGCAGGAAGTACACGAAGGACCAGCCATAGGGGTAGTAGTGGCCGGGGTAGGAGCCCGGCTGGTGGTAGCTGGTCAGCTCCTTCAGCGACAGCCGGTTCTGGCCGCTCTCGAGGCTCTCCCAGCTCCGCACCCGCGACAACGCCGGCTTGTTCTTGACGATGGTGCCGTCCGCCTTCAGCTCGCAACCCTCGAAGTAGGACGCCGTGCCCTCGTTGAGCCAGCCCGGCGACACTCCCGCCTTGCGGGTCAGCAGGTGCATGAAGTAGTGGCTGCACTCGTGGAACAAGGTCTTGAAGACGTCCTTCTCGTTGATGTCGTAGATGACGTCGTCGATGAAGGCCGCGACCAGCAGCTCCTTGGGGAAGAACCAGCCCAGCACACCGAGCGGCAGGCTGCTTCCCAGCTCCTCGTGGTTGAAGTGGTCGAAGTCGACCCGGCTGCGGTGCAGCGCCAGGGCCATGCGCGGCGACTTCTTCTTGTAGTCGTAGATGTCCTGGTAGAAGTCGAACATGTCCTCCATGACCACCGACACGGTCTCGAAGAACTCGTAGCTGATCGTGGTCTGGATGTCGAAGTGGCGCGTCTTGCGCTCGAAGGCCTTGTCCCAGGTGGAGTGCTTCTCGTTCTGGCGCCGGATCCACGCCGCCGAGCGCCGCCGCACCGAGCTGGCGACGAAGCTGCCGCCCGACACCTGCTCGCCGGCCTTGTCCACCAGGCGGTCGAACTCCTTGAGCAGCTTGGCGTCGCTCTGGCGCAGGTCGAGCACCCGGTCGAACAGGTGGCCGGCCAGGCGGTAGTGCTTCTCCTTGGCGGCGTCGCGCGCCGCGGACAGGGTCGAGTTGGTCCAGGACTCGATGATCGGCCGGTCCAGGTTCCAGGCCGGGTTCAGGTCCTCGAGCAGGGTGGCGGCAGCGGCGGCGGCGTCCTCCTCGCCGGCGTAGTCGTGTGCCCAGTACAGCCACTTGGCCCAGCGGATCTGGTCGGAGACGTCGTCGGAGGCGGTCGCCGCCTCCAGCATCAGCTGGTAGCCGCGCCGGTCGTAGGGGGCGAAGGCCAGGCCGGACAGGGCCTGGGTCCGGGCCTCCTCGATCTTGCCCTCGTCCAGCAGCTTGCGGGCCTGCTCGAAGCGCCGCTCCTCGGCCGGCGGTCGCTGCTCGAGCAGGGGGGCCGAGGGAGCGAGCTCCCGGCTCGGCGCCGGGGCGGCGAGGGCGGAGGGGTCCTGCGCGAAGAAGGCAGGCGAGAGGAGGAGGAAAGGAAGGAGAAGGCGCATGGGAGGGCGGATTCCAGGGCGAGTATAGCCCTACGGAGTCCGCCTCCCGGCGCTGGCCGGCTTGCCCGGAGGGGCGGCCAGGCCGCCCGCCGCGGCGCTCAATCCTCCGCCTCGGCCTCGTGGCTGGCCTCGGTCGCCAGCGCCAGCCCGGCGGCGTCGCCGGCCGGCAGCAGGTGGCCGTGGCCGGTCTCGGCCAGCCAGTCGTGCAGCACCGGCAGCGGCACCGCCAACCCCATGTGGGTGACGACCTGGGGCCGGTAGTTGCCGTGGGTGTAGATCTTGGCGAAGACGCCGATCAGCTCCTGGGTCTCCTCGAGGAACACCCCGCCGCCCGAGTTGCCGAAGTAGGCCGGGCTGGAGATCATCCACAGATTCTCGCCGCCCACCTGCCAGGTCTTGCGCGTGACCTCGCCGCGGGTGGCCTGGGCGGCGGTCCCGAGCGGGCAGCCGACCGTGTAGACCGGGCTGAAGACCTCGATCTGGGACTCGCGCTGGCGCGGGGCCAGGCGCGCCAGCCGCGCCTCGCTGCCGGCGCCTTCCACCCGCAGCAGGGCCAGGTCGGTCGGCACGTCCTTGGCGATCAGGCGGCACACGACGTACTGCTCCGTTCCATCCGGCTGTTCGAGGTAGCCGTCGACCACGCCGTCCTCGCCTTCCGCCTCGCCGAGGATGTCGCGCACGACGTGGTAGCTGGTCAGGGCGAGGTGGTGGGGGCCGCGCTCGTCCTTCTCGGCGGCGATCAGGACCGCGCTGCCGACCGCGTCCTCGCCGGTCAGCTGGAACACCGGACTCAGGATGTTGCGGCGCAGCTCGGCGCGGGTGTTGGCGCGCTGGACCCGCGGGTCCGGAGCCGGCGGGGTGCGGCGTTGCTCGATGGCCTGGCCGAGGGCGTCGCCGAGGGCGTCGTTGCGCCGTTCGAGGGCGGCGGTCTGGGCGTGGAACTCGGTCCGCAGACCGGTCAGGTCGGCGTTCAGGCTGCCGTGGAGCTGCGAGGTGGCGCTGAGCTGCTCGCGCAGGGTGGCGAGGGCTTGATCGCTGCCGGCCAGGAGGCCGCGCTGGCCGCTCAGCTCGTCCTGGAACAGGTCCTGGGCCTCGTGGAGGGCCTGGAGCTGCACCTCGAGCTCCTCGAGGGCGAAGGTGTGCGCGTCGCGCGCCTCGCGCAGCGCGTCCACCTCCGGCGCGAGCAGGGCGCTGGCGGCGGCCACCCCGGTGGCGACGGCCAGCATCCCAGCCCGGAGGGGACTCAGGCGGGGTGTGGCGCGGTTAGGAGTTTGCAAATTGGGCACGCCCCTCTATCGACCGCCCGAGCGGCGGCATTGAGGACCCCCTTCCGGGACCGCCCAAGTATTTGCAATATCGAAGTTTAGGCCCGCTGGGAGCCTCCTCTCCGAGGGTGGCGCGGGGTCCTTGGCCGGGTAGAATGCGGGGATGGCGGCGCCTCGGGTGCCGCTCAACGACCATGGTCTACGCAACAGTCGAAGAGGCGATCGAGGACATCCGGCGAGGCCGGATGGTGATCCTGGTGGACGATCCGCGGCGCGAGAACGAGGGCGACCTGGTCCTCGCTGCGGAGCGCATCACCCCCGAAGCCATCAACTTCATGCGCAAGGAGGGCGGCGGCCTGATCTGCCTGGCGATGGAAGGGGAGATGTGCGACGCCCTCAACCTGCGTCCGCAGGTGGCCGAGAACACCTCCCGCATGGGGACCGCCTTCCTGGAGTCGATCGAGGCTCGCGAGGGCGTGACGACCGGCATCTCGGCCGCCGACCGCTCGCACACGATCCAGGTCGCGGTCGATCCGGATTCGCGTCCCAACGACCTGGCCCGTCCCGGCCACATCTTCCCGCTGCGCGCCCGCGAGGGCGGGGTGCTGGTGCGTCCCGGCCAGACCGAGGGCTCGGTCGACCTGGCGCGGCTGGCCGGCCTGCGCCCGGCCGGTGTGATCTGCGAGATCATGAACGAGGACGGCTCGATGTCGCGCATGCCCGACCTCGAGGTCTTCGCCGAGAAGCACGGCCTGCGCATCCTCACCATCGAGGCCATGATCGAGTATCGGCGGCGACGCGAGATCCTGGTCGAGCGGGTGGTCGACGAGGTCCGCCTGCCGACCCGCTATGGCGACTTCACCCTCCACCTCTATCGCTCCCTGACCGACGACAAGGAGCACGTCGCGCTGGCCTACGGCTGGGACCAGGCGCCGACCGACGCCGAAGAGAAGTTCCCCAAGCTCGAGGAGCCGGTGTTGGTGCGGGTCCACAGCGAGTGCCTGACCGGCGACCTGTTCGGCAGCCTGCGCTGCGACTGCGGCCAGCAGCTCGACGTCGCGCTGCGACAGATCGCCGAGGCCGGCAAGGGCGTGCTGCTCTACATCCGGCAGGAGGGCCGCGGCATCGGTCTGGCCAACAAGCTCAAGGCCTACAAGCTGCAGGAGGACGGCGCCGACACGGTGGAGGCCAACGAGAAGCTCGGCTTCCCGGCCGACATGCGCGAGTACGGCATCGGCGCCCAGATCCTGAATGACCTCGGGGTGCGGAAGATGCGCCTGCTGACCAACAACCCGCGCAAGATGGCCGGCCTGAAGGGTTATGGTCTCGAGGTCACCGAGCACCTGCCGATGCCCAGCGAGCCGGGGGAGCACAATGAACGCTACCTCCGGACCAAGCGGGACAAGCTCGGTCACCTGATGCCGCACTTCGATTAGGGAAGGAAACCCGCTCCGGGGCCGTCCCAACCCCCGTGAGCACCCGTCCGATGACCCGAGCCCAACCGGATCCGCCGCCGGAGGGCGCCCCCGTGGGCGGCCGTTCCGCGCCGGACAGCCGGCTCGAGGTCCTGTTCCGGGACTACGCCCCCAAGGTCTACGGCCTGGCGCTGCGCTGCGGGCTGGACCCCCAGGAGGCCGAGGACGGCGTGCAGGAGGTCTTCCTCAAGGTGCAGCGCCGCCTCGACACCTTCCGCGGCGAGGCCAAGCTCTCGACCTGGCTCTACCAGGTGGCGATGAACACCCTGCTCGACCACCGGCGCAAGGTGACCCGCCAGCGCCGCTCGCAACCCTTCACCGTGGTCACCGACGACCGCGGCGAGGTCTCGGCGGTCGACCCGGCGGTCGGCCCCGACGAGGACGCCTCCCTCGCCGAGCGCAAGGCGCTGGTCCGCCGCGCCCTCGACAAGCTGCCGCGCAAATTCCAGGAGGTCCTGGTGCTGCGCGAGCTCGAGGGCCTCGCCTACCGCGACATCGCCCGCATCCTGGGCGTCGCCCAGGGCACCATCGAATCCCGCATCTTCCGCGGCCGCGCGCGGCTCGGCGAGGAGCTGCGGCGCATGAAGGAGGGACTGTGATGCAAGCCTGCTCCACCTGGTCGGCCCGCGTCGGCGCCTGGTTCGACGGCGAGGTCTCGGCGCTGGAATCCACCGAGGTCCGCGCCCACCTGATGGAGTGCCCGGGCTGCCGCGCCGCGGTGGCCGAGTGGCGCGGCCTGCGGGAGGAGCTGGAGCTGCTGCAGCCGGCCCCGGTCAGCGCCGAGGCGGTCTCCCGCATGACCCGCCGCTTCGAAGAGGGCCTGGCCAGCGAGGTCCACGCCCTGTCGCGCTCGCTGCGGATCTGGACCCTGGCTGCCGCCCTGCTGCTGGCGCTCGGCCTCGGCTGGCTGGTGCTCGAGCAGCAGCAGCTGCCCGGCGACGTGGCCGCATCCCGTCAGCGCGACATCGACCGCGCCGTGCAGGAGATCCTGGAGCGCCCGGCCCCGGCCGGCCCGGCGGCCCCGGCCGACTAGCCGATGCGGATCCTGCTGCCCGCGCTCCTGACCTTCGCCGCCGGTGCCTGCTTCGGCTTCCTCGGCGGCAGCCGCTGGAACCAGCCCGAGGCGACCCTGCTCGACCCGGACCTGGTCGCCTACGAGGGCGGCATGACCGCCGCGCTCGACCTGGACGGCGGCCAGCGCGCTGAACTCCGCGTCCTGCTTGCTTATTACGCCCGCCAACGCCGCCAGGTCTTCTCCGCCAGCCGCAACCTGCTCGAACCGGATCTGGCCGAGCTGGACCAGCGCTTCGAGCAGCTGATCCAGACCCGGATCCTGCGTCCGGAGCAGCGGCGGATGGCGGCCCGGTTGGAGATCCCGGAGGCGCCGCTTTCCGCCGGAGTCGGCCCCCGCTAACCTGACACCCTGCACGATGGCCCGCTCCCTCGGCATCCACCTCCGTCCTGACGGATTCTCCTACGCGCTCGTCGAAGGCGGCGCGCGGAAGTGGGCCTTGAGCGCCCACGGCTCTGCCGGCCTCGCTCCCGAGGAGTCCGATCCGGGGCTGGCCCTGTCGGAGGCCCTCTCCGAGGCCCTGAAGACCTCCGGCCTCGGCAAGATCGACCACCTGACGGTCGCCGTTCCGTCGGTCGACACGGTGCTGCGCGAGCTCAGCCTGCCCTTCTCCGACCGGGAGAAGATCCACCAGGTCCTGAAGTTCGAGGTCGAATCCGACCTCTATCACCTCGACATCGACGAGGTGGTGTGCGACTACCTCGAGCTGGCCGACGACCGCGCCACCGCCACCCTGATGGTGGCGGCCCTGCCCAAGAACCAGATCGGCGCCGCCCTCGAGGTGTTGGACGACGCCGGCCAGGACCCGCCGGTGCTGGACCTGGACCTGGGCGCGCTGGCGGTCGCCGCCGGCACCCTCGAGCCCGACCCGGAGCAGCCGGCGGGTTATCAGGCCTGCCTCTACGTCGATTCCTACTCCAGCCTGCTGATGGTGGTGGGGGAGGAAGGCGTGCGGGCCCTGCGCAAGATCCCGCTCGGTTGGCGCGAGTTGGGCCGCGGGCTGGTCGTGGAGGCGGAGGCGGCCGAGGCCGCTCCCGCTCCCGAGGCCCTCGACGAGCCCTTGGAAGCCGAGGCGGAGGGCGATGCCGAAGCCGAGGCCGACGAGGAAACGGCCGAGGGCGACGCCGACCTGATGCTGTTCGGCGCCGACGGCACCCTCGAGGCCCGTCTCAGCCTGCCCGAACTGCTCGAGCGCGCCCCGGCCGAGGCCGCGCACGCCTTCCTCCGTCGCATGGTCTCCGAGGTCCGCCGCGGCCTCACCGCGATGGCCGGAGTCCAGGTCACCCGCCTGAACCTGCTCGGCGCCACCGTTCCGGGCCTGGCCGAGGCCCTCGAGGAGCGGCTCGGCTACTCGACTGCCCCGGTCGTGCTCGGCGGCGGGGAGGCGGACGAGGACGGCGGCCCCGACGCGGTCGCGCTCGGCGCCGCCCTGCGTTCGGCCGGCGTCGCCGGCTCGGACATGAACTTCCGCCAGGAGGAGTACCGGCAGACCGGCGGCCTGGAGCGCCTCGAGGGCCCGCTGACCCTGATGCTGGTCGGCCTGATCGCCTTCCTGCTGGTCGACTCCGTGATCCTGTTCAAGCGCACCCGCGACGTGCTGACCGGTGACACCGAGCTGATCTACCAGGAGGCCGTCAAGCACGTCACGGCCCTGAATGACTCCCTGCGGGAGGACGACCCCGACAGCTGGTTCATCCGCGGCGTCGAGGGCCTGAACATCGACGACCTGCAGCGCATCCACACCCTGCGCGGCCGGGTCAAGAAGGCCCGCGCCGAGCTCGACGAGATGCTCGGCGAAGGCGACCTGGTCCACCCGCAGTCCAGCCTCGAGGCCTGGCGCCTGGTCTTCGATCTGCTCGACCGCGAGCTCGAGCAGCAGTTCGACGGTCGCTGGATGCTGGAGCAGGCCGAATTCAGCTCGATCCGGCCGCGGCGCAAGGACGAGCCGCCCTATGTCGAGGTGAAGCTCGAGCTGACGATCTTCGGCGATCCGGTGAGCGTGTCGCAGAAGTTCGAGGACGTACGGCGGGCCTTCCGGGACCAGCCCTGGTCGACCAGCACCACCATCGCTGGCGAGATCGTCGAGACCCTCGGCGGCGCCGCCCGGACCGGCACCGTCGTCATCCGGCTCTCGACCAACGGAGCCGTGGAGTCATGAGCAACCGCCGCACCCTCACCATGCTGATGGTCCTGGCCGTGGCCGCTGGCGGCCTGCGCCTCGGCGTCGGCAGCTGGTTCAATCAGTACGACGACGGCCTGCGCGCCCATGAAGGCGCGCTCAAGCTGATCATCCAGGACACCTCCTACCTGAGGAACCGGCGTTCGAACGCGGTCGTGGCCGAGTCCGATGACGGCTACGTGACCCACCTGCAGTCCGAGGCGCGGGATCAGAACATGGGCACCGTGACCGCGGCGATGAAGGAGGACGATCTGGATACGGCGATCTCGCGGGTCTTCACGGTGGGGTTCGAGAAGGATCCGCCTTATTTCAGCCGGCGGCAGATCAGCGCGTTCCTGTTCAATACCGAGTTGATGCCGCGGATGCGCACCACGAAGTTGACCTTGGTGCCGGCGAGCCCGACGGGGGGGCGGAGTCGGAAGGGGCCGGAGGCGGGGGCGGAGCGGGATGATTTGTGGGAGGTGCGGAATTTGGTGTTTACCCAGCTGACGCCTGTAGCCAAGGCAAAAGACTGAATCCGGCCCCCTTCGGTGGTCGCCATCTTCGGAGACAGGCGTAACCCCACCCCGGCCTGACCGTCTTCCCCATGCGTCGGACCACCCCGGCGCAGCAGGGAGACCTTCATGCCGCGATTCCACCCTCCGCGCTGCCCCTACGCCCCTTGCCCCAGCCGGCTCGGGCACTCCGCCTTCACCTGGCACCACAAGGGGCGCTACTTCCGCCGCACCGACGGCCGCTGGGTGCCGCGCTACCTTTGCCACGCCTGCGGGCGCAGCTTCTCGATCCAGAGCTTCCGGCTCGACTACCGGCTGCGCCGGCCGCAGCTCTGCGGCCTGATCTTCGAGCTGCTGGTCTCCAAGACTACCCTGCGCCAGATCGCTCGGGTGGTCGGATGCAAGCGCCCCACCGTCGAGCGGAGGCTCGAGCGCTTCGCGGCGCACGCGCGCGCCTTCCACCAGCGCGAGCTCGCCCGCACGGTCGCCGCCGGCGGACTGCCCGGGACCTTCCAGCTCGACGAGCTCGAGACCTTCGAGACCGACCGTCGCCTGAAACCGGTCACGGTGCCGGTGCTGATCGAGCGGCGCAGCTACTTCGTGGTCGACGTGGAGACGGCTCCGATGGGCTCCCGCGGCCGATTGACGCCGGCCAAGCGGAAGAAGAAGGAGGCGATGGAGCGATTGGAAGGCAAGCGTCGGAGCGGATCGCGCGAGGCGGTGAAGCGCAGCTTCGAGGTGCTGCGCGAGCTCTTGCCGCCGGGCGACCGCCTCAACCTCCAGACCGACCGCAAGTCGACCTACCGGTCGCTGGTGGGGAAGCTGTTCGGTCCGCGACTGGGCAGCCACGTGCGCGAGAGCTCGAAGGCGGTGCGGGACTACCGGAACGTGCTGTTTCCGATCAACCACACCCTGGCGATGATGCGCGACGGGGTGTCGCGGCTGGTGCGGCGGAGCTGGGCGGCGTCGAAGATCCGGCGGCGGCTAGAGCAGCACCTGTGGATCTGGCTGCTGTATCGGAACTACCTGAGGGGAGTGACGAACGAGGCGCCGGAGGTGACGCCGGCGATGGCGGCGGGGGTCACGCGGAGGCGCTGGACGCGGGCCGAGCTGCTGCGCTGGCGCGTCCTGGATTAGGCCCACCGAAGGGGGCCAGATTCAAAGGAAGCGCCTCAGGATCCCCAACGCTCCCTCCCGCCAAGGCACCCGATGCCCCGTCCCCGCCGCCGCCAACTCCTCCCGATGCTCCAAGTACCACTCATAGGTCCGGATCAAGGTCCCCGCATTACTCCACCGCGGCTCCCACCCCAGCCCACGCAACCGCTCCACCTCCACCCACGAATCCTGGTCCGCCGTCCCATACACCCATCGATACAACGGCGACAACCTCAAGGCCTCCAGCACCGCCAAGCTGCCCTTGGCCAGCCAGGCCGGAGTCCGCAACAACCGGCTGCCCGAGCCTGCATGCTCGAACAGAGCTCCGAGGTCCTCCTCCACGCTCCCGAAATCCGCCGCCCCGACATTGAAGGTCGCGTTCACCCGCGCCGCCTCACCCTCGAGCAGCAGCCTCACCGCCGCCGCCAGATCCTCCACATCCAACAACTGGTACCGGTTGCGGCCATTCCCGATCACCGGGATCCGTCGCCCTTCCCGCACCCACTCCAGCAGGATCTGGAACACACCCAGCCGCTCCGGCCCGAGGAAGGTCTTCGGCCGCACCACGGGCACCACCATCCCGCGATCCCGCGCGGCCGCCACCAGCCGCTCCGCCTCGACCTTGGACTCCCCGTACGGCCCGACCCCCTCCATCCGGTCGTCCTCGTCCAGCGGGTGGTGGTCCGGGATCCCGTACACCGCGGTCGAAGAGACGTGCAGCACTCTCCCCACGCCCACCTCGGCGGCGGTCTCGAGCACCGCTCGCGTCCCTTCCACGTTCACGCTGCGGATCTCGGCCGGCTTCCACAGCGGCAGCGCCGCGGCGGCGTGGACCACGGCGTCGGCGCCCTCGAAGGCGCGCCTCAACCCCGCGCGGTCGCGCACGTCGCCCACCACGCTCTCCGCCCCGGCCAGCTCCGCCGCCGGCACCGCCTCCAGATCCAGCAGCAGGCGCTCGTGCTCGCCCAGGGCGCGCGACAGGTGGTAGCCGAGGAAGCCGGCGCCGCCGGTGAGGACCAGGCGCATGATCAGCGGTAGAGCACGGCGGCCACCACCGCCAGATACCCCAGGATCGCCACCAGCAGCGGCTTGTCCTCGAGCAGCAGCTTCTCGGGTCGCTCGCCCCGCTCCCGCTGATAGACCAGGTGGAGGTAGCGCAGCACCCCGTAGAGCACGAAGGGCAGGGTCCAGACCATGCCCGGGCGTCCGGCCTGCGACTCGATGCGCACGTCCAGAGAGAGCAGCGCTCCGGGCAGCAGGGTGTAGAGGCCGTAGGTGACCACGGTCGAGGCGGCGACGATCGCCACCATCACGTCCAGGCCGGGGCCGTCGTATTCGGCCAGCAGCGGGCGCTGGGCGGGGGCCTCGTCGTCCAGGGCGACCAGCTCGGCCTTGCGCTTGCAGAGCGCCAGGAACAGCGCCAGCTGGACCGAGCAGGCCACCAGCCAGGGCGACAGCGGCACCCCGATGGCCCACACCCCGGCCAGCACCCGGAGCAGGAAGCCGGCGGCGATGCAGAACACGTCGAGCAGGACGACGTGCTTGAGCCGCATCGAGTAGGCCAGCTGCAGGGCCAGATAGGCGGCGACCGGGCCGGCGGCGGGGCGGGCGAACAGCCACCCTCCGACCAGGGCGGCGACGGCCAGCAGCGCGGCGGCGACCGCCGCGGTGCCGGGAGCCAGCTGGCCGGAAGCGATCGGCCGCAGGCGCTTGACCGGGTGGAGCCGGTCGCGCTCGCGGTCGAGCAGGTCGTTGAGC
>CAZXTO010000072.1:0-12901 GCA_964643675.1 uncultured Planctomycetales bacterium | reverse complement strand
CTAGCCTCCCGTCAAGCAGGCGCCCCTCGGCGCCGCCCGCACCCGCGGGCGGCGCCGGTATCCTGTGCGGTCATGTTCCATCGCGTCTTCATCGCGAACCGCGGCGAGGTCGCCGCGCGCATGGTCCGGGCCTGCCGGGAGCTCGACATCGAGCCGGTGTGCGGGGCCTCGGCCGCCGACCTGGCCGCCGGCTTCCCCTACCTCGAGGAGGCGGCCGAGACCGTCAAGCTCGGGCCGGGGCCGGCCTCGGAGTCCTACCTGCGCATCGAGACCGTGATCCAGGCCGCCAAGCAGAGCGGCTGCTCGGCGGTCCACCCCGGCTGGGGCTTCCTGGCCGAGAACGCACGCTTCGCCGCCATGTGCGAGCAGCACGGCCTGAAGTTCATCGGCCCGTCGCCGGCGGTGATGGACCAGATGGGCCTGAAGGTGGCCTCGCGCCAGGCCGCCATCGCCGCCGGTCTGCCGGTGGTGCCCGGTTCGCCCGGCCTCCTGGCCGACGCCGAGGAGGCGGTCCGCGTGGCCGAGCAGACCGGCTACCCGGTCGCGCTCAAGGCCGACGCCGGCGGCGGCGGCCGGGGCATCCGCCGCTGCGAGAACGCCGACGAAGTCCGCACCGCCTTCGCCGAGGCCTCGCGCGAAGCCGCCGCCGCCTTCGGCAACGCCGCGCTCTACCTCGAGAAGTACCTCGACGGCGGCCGCCACATCGAGTTCCAGGTGCTCGGCGACGGCCACGGCGGCGCCATCCACCTCGGCGAACGCGAGTGCTCGATCCAGCGCCGCCACCAGAAGCTGCTCGAGGAGGCGCCCTCGCCCGCGCTCGACGCCGAGCTGCGCGCCCACTACGGCCAGCTCTGCGCCCACGCCACCGCCCAGTGGCGGTACGCCGGCGCCGGCACCATGGAGTTCCTGCGCGCGCCCAACGGCGAGCTCTACTTCCTGGAGATGAACACCCGCCTCCAGGTCGAGCACCCGGTCACTGAGCTGATCACCGGCATGGACCTGGCCCAGCAGCAGATCCGGATCGCCGCCGGCCACGGCCTGCCCTGCCGCCAGGAGGAGATCCGCTTCTGCGGCCACGCGGTCGAGGCGCGCATCAACGCCGAGGATCCGGACCAGGACTTCCGCCCCGCGCCCGGCACCGTCAGCGCCTTCGCCATCGGCGGCGAGGGCGTGCGCGTCGACAGCCACCTGACCGCCGGCTCGCGCATCCCGCCCCACTACGACTCGCTGATCGCCAAGGTGATCGGCCACGGCCAGGATCGCGCGGCCGCCATCGCCGCGCTCGACGAGGCCCTGGCCGGCGCCGTCATCGAGGGGGTGCCGACCACCACCGCCCTGCACCGGCGCATCCTCGCCCACGAGGACTTCCGCGCCGGCAATTACGACACCGCCTGGCTGCAATCACTGCTGGATTCGGCCCCGGCCGCGTCCTAGGGGACCGGATCCCCCCCTTCCCCCGGAGAACCGCATGAAGACCACCACCCGCGCCCTGCTGATCGCCGCCACCCTCGCCGGCGGCCTGTTCGCCTTCCGCCAGGCCCACGCCCAGGACCCCGTGCAAGAGCCCTCCCCCGAGGAGATGGCCGCCATGATGGAGCAGATGCAGAAGCTGGCCACGCCCGGCGAGATGCACAAGATCCTCGACGGCATGGTCGGCACCTGGGACCTGAAGATGGAGATGTTCTCGCCCGGCATGCCGCCGATGGTCTCTGGAGGCACCTCCGAGATCACCTCGGTGCTCGGCGGCCGCTACATCCAGGAGATGATGGAAGGCAGCTTCATGGGCCAGCCCTTCCACGGCATGAACCTGATCGGCTACAGCAACGCCACCGAGGAGTTCCACTCCTCCTGGCGCGACAACTTCAGCACCTGGCCGACCACCTCGACCGGCCACTGGGACGCCGAGACCAAGACCCTCGAGATGAAGGGCATCATGCGCGACGTCGCCGACATGGACGGCCGCCCCTACCGAATGGTCAGCCGCATGATCGATGACGACAACTTCGTCGCCGACATGTACGACACCATCCCGCCGCACGGCGACATCAAGGTGATGACGATCACCTACACCCGCGGCTGATCCTCACGCCGCGGTCGAGAAGGGCGCTAGGCTGTTCGCATGCCTCGCGCCCTTCTCGCGTTCTTGGCCCTTTCGACCCCGCCGCTGCTGCTCGCGGCCTGCGCCGGGCCGGGGCCCGCGCCCGATCCCGAGCGGCCGCCGAACATCGTCTTCATCCTGGCCGACGACCTCGGCTACGGCGAGCTCGGCAGCTATGGCCAGGAGAAGATCCGTACCCCGCGGCTGGACGCGCTGGCGGCCGAGGGCCTGCGCTTCACCCAGCACTACTCGGGTAGCCCGGTGTGCGCGCCGTCGCGCTGCGTGCTGCTGACCGGGCTGCACACCGGCCACGCCTTCATCCGCGACAACGACGAGATGAACGAGCGCGGGGACGTCTGGAACGACCCCGAGCTCGAGGGCCAGCGGCCGATCCCCGCCGAGACCGTGACCCTGGCGGAGCTCTTGCAGGAGCAGGGCTACGCCACCGCCGCGGTCGGCAAGTGGGGCCTGGGTTGGACCGGCTCGAGCGGCGACCCCAACCGCCAGGGCTTCGACCTGTTCTACGGCTACATCTGCCAGCGGGTGGCGCACAACTACTACCCGACCCACCTGTGGCGCAACGACCAGAAGGTGGAGCTGCGCAACGCCGCCTACAAGGCCCACCAGAAGCTTCCGGCGGGCGCCGACCCGGACGACCCGGCCAGCTACGCGCCGTACGCCGGCGCCGACTTCGCCGGCGACTTCCTGATCGAGGCCGCGCTCGGCTTCGTGCGCGAGAACGCCGACCGCCCCTTCTTCCTCTATTACCCGACCCCCGTGCCGCACCTGGCGCTGCAGGTGCCCGAGGACTCGCTGACAGAGTACGCGGGGGCCTTCGAGGAGACGCCCTACCCGGGCGGCAAGGGCTACCTGCCCCACCGCACGCCGCGCGCGGCCTACGCCGCCATGATCACGCGCATGGACCGGAACGTCGGCCGGATCCTCGACCTGCTGGAGGAGCTGGACCTGGACGAGAACACCATCGTCGTCTTCACCAGCGACAACGGCCCCTCCTGGGTGGGCGGGGTCGACAAGGACTTCTTCGCCAGCCAGGGCGGCCTGCGCGGCCGCAAGGCGCAGCTGTTCGAGGGCGGCATCCGCGTGCCGACCCTCGTGCGCTGGCCGGGGCGGACCGAGGCCGGCGGCGTCACCGATCAGATCTCGGCCTTCCAGGACTGGCTGCCGACCCTGTGCGAGGCGGCCGGCGCGCGCATCCCCGAGGGCCTCGACGGCCTCAGCCTGGGTCCGACCCTGCGCGGGGATGCCGCGGCGCAGGCGCAGCATCCCTATCTCTATTGGGAGTTCGCCAAGCGCATGCAGGCGGTGCGGATGGGCCGCTGGAAGGCCTTCCGGCCCCAGCAGGGGGCGCCGCTGCAGCTCTACGACCTCGAGACCGACCCGGCCGAGAGCCGCGACCTCGCCGCCGAACGACCGGAGGTGGTGGCCGAGATCGAGCGCATCCTGGTCGAGGGGCGCAGCGAGTCCGAGCACTTCCCTTTGAAGCGCTGAAGCCCGCCGAGCGCCCCGAGCGACCCGCCCCTCAGACCGCTTCCGAGACCGGCTCGGCCGGCTCCCCGTCGGGCCAGGACAGGGCCTCGGGCGCGGTGCGCACGCCGAGCTCGAGCAGCCAGTCGTGGATCCGCTGGATGGTCAGCGGGCTCCGTCGGTCGAACATCAGGTCGTGCGCGGTGTCGGGAACGATCTCGGCCTGCGCGCCCAGCACCTGCGCCGACCGCAGCGAGGGGCCGACCTTCATCAGGGTGTCGTGATCCGGCGCCAACCACAGCAGCGGGGTCTGCGGCTCCCGCGGCGGGCTCCAGAAGGGCGGGTTGTGCTGCACCAGCACCAACAGCGACTCGGGCGACAGCCGGCTGCGCAGCTCCTCGGGTTCGATCATCGAACTCTCGGACAGGAACATTCGCCGAACCAGCTCGGCGTTCCGGATGCAAGGCGTCGCGGAACCGGTCAGGACCCCGCGGATGCTCCCCCAAGGATCCTCGCGGAAGCGATTCAGGATCACCGACAGCATCTCGCGGGCGAAGATCGGCGCCAGCATCACCGCCGCCGGGAAGTCGTCCTGCTCCTTCAGCAGCCGTTGGATCAGGCCCGCGCCCAGGCTATGGCCGACCAGCACCGGCCGACGGTCCCAGCGTTCGAGCTCGGCTCGCAGGGAGCGCAGGTAGTAACCCTGGGTGACCAGCTGCGGCCAGCGCCCCGGCGCGGATTCGCCGTGACCGGGCAGGCTGAAGGCCGAGCTCTCCCAGCCGAGCTCGGCGAATTGGATCTGCCATTCTCGCCAGCAGAAGGCGCCGTGCCACATGTCGTGCACGAAGACCAGGGGCGGGCGATCCTCTCCACCCTCGACCGGACGGTACACCACGCGCTCGATGCCGTCGTGGGATTGACGTTCGAGCAGGGGCAGACCGGTGCCGTGAGGGGGTAGGGACTCGACGCGGGGATCCATCGTTCCGCAGACCTCATCGGCCTCCCCGTGGCCCGAAGTTGAGTGAAATCAAGCGCCTAGGCTTCGGCCTAGGAGATCGCACCGGACTGGACCCGGTCCCGGAGCTCAGGGCGCCGGCGCCGGATCCGGCCCGCCGGTGTCCAGGATCACCTTCCAGGCGCCGTCCTGCCATCGCCACCAACTGAGGTACCAACCCTTGCCGACCACCTGGTCCGCCTCGCCCCCCTTCGCCAGGACCTGAAAGCGCCCCCAGGTGTAGCCGTGCCGGCCGTCGGCGAAGACCCCCGCGTGCTCGGGCTCCCAGGTCAACTGCAGCGAGGGGTCGGCGAAGATGGCAGCGTCGTTGGCCCGGATGGCGTCGAGGCCGCGGTGGACCACACCGCTGCTGTCGGGTCGGGAGGCGTCTTCGTGGAAGAAGCTCATCCAACCCTCCAGGCCGCGCTCGGCGGCGGCGACGGCGAAGGCGCGGTCGGCCGCCATCAGCTCGGCCTCGCGCGCGGCGGCCTGCTCGCCCTGCCAGGCGAGCTCCTGGGGAGCGGCGCAGGCGGCGGCGATCAGGGTCGCCAGGAGCGCGAGGCTCCGCGTGACGATCCGCAGGGACGGGCGGAGGGAGGGAGCGCTCATGCCTCCTTGGTAGCGGGCAGCCGCAGGCGACGCAATCGGAGACCGACCGCTCCGGCGGATCGCGCCCGCCACCGTCGACGGAAGGCCGAGGCCGAGGGCAGCCGCGCCGCCCAGGCCAGGTGGCTCGGGCAGGAGCAGTCCGAGGCGCCGAAGCCCGCCACCGCCGGCTGGACGCCGCGGCCGGTCCAGAGCAGCTCGGCCCAGACGCACTCGAGCCGCTCCGGGCTGGCGCACCACCACAATTCGCGCGGCACCGCCGCCTGGCGCAGGAAGTCCAGGTGCCAGCGCAGGGGTCCGCCGCCGCGCAGGTGGCGGCCGGCGCGGCCGGCCAGGCCGCCCGGGCCGAGGGCGCTGCCGCAGTAGCCGTAGAGACCCGCCGGGAACCGCAGCTCCCCGAGGCGCCCGACCGGCAGCAGGCGCTCCGAGGCCAGTTCCAACCACAACAGGTAGCTCCCGGGAGCGGTCGGGAGGAGTGAGGCGGTGGGCATCCGGGCGGCGCCGCGCAGGGGAAATCGCGACCTCGGCATCCTAGAATCCCGGCCATGCTCCTTTCACGCCTGGCCGCGCCCGGTCTCCTGTCCTGCACCCTCTCCGCCTTCCTGTTGGTGATGGCCGTGCCAGGGTTCGCGCAGGAGTCCGCGCCGCCGGAGGCCGGCTCCTGGTGGGATGGCGACACGATGACCGGGGATTGGGGCGGCGCACGCGAGACTCTGGAGGAACGAGGAGTCACCCTCGAAGGCACCTTGGTGGCCGACTGGACCCGCACCCAGAAGGGCGGACGGCGGCCCCACGAGAGCGCCTTGCGCTCCTGGGCAGCCGGCTGGCCGAGATCTGGCTGGAGCAGCTCCTGCTCGAGGAAGCGCTGCGGCTGAAGCTCGGCAAGATGGATCCGACCGTGGACTTCGCCTACGTCGACCACGGCTGGAACTTCCTCAACACCACCCTGGCCTGGCCGCGCAACCTGATCGGAGTGCCGGTCTACCCCGATCCGGTCTTCGGCGGGGCGGCCTTCCACAGCTTCGACAACGGCGTCTTCGCCCAGCTCGGCGTCTTCGACGGCGCCTTCGCCCAAGGGGTGCCCACCGGCAGCCGCGGCCCCGAGACCCTGTTCGGCTCCCCCGCCGACCTGGCCTGGCTGGTCGAGGCCGGCTGGTCCAACGAGGACAACCGCCTCGCCCTCGGCGGCTGGCGCCACAAAGGCAAGTGCGCGAGCTTCGCCGCCGGCGTGGAGGACGGCCTCGACGGCTGGTACCTCACGGCCGAAGGCATGCTGTGGCGGGAACGGCCGGCCGACGAGGACGGCCCCGGCCTGGCCGGGATCCTGCGGCTGTCGCAGACCGACGACGCCATCTCCCCGGTCGGCCTGCACCTGGCCGCGGCCCTGGTCTGGAGCGGCCCGGTCGCCGGCCGCGAGCAGGACGAGCTGGGCTTCTCCTGGCTCCGCGCGGCCCTCAGCGAGGACCCCGCGGCGCCCTTCCGGGAGTCCGCCGAGACCGTCTGGGAGGCCTACTACCGGGTCCCGCTGACGCCCTGGTGCGCCCTCTCGCCCTCCTTCCAGCTGGTCCAGGCCCCAGGCGGCCGCTTCGAGGACGCCTGGGTGCCCGGGATCCGGCTGGAGGTGGCCTTCTAGCCCGGGAATCGGCTCCAGCGGCGGCTTCGAGGCGGTCGATGAATGGAGGTATTGAACCTCCAGCGGAAGACCCTGCTCGCCCTCGGCGTGACCGTGCTCGGCCTCGTGGCCGTGCTGCTGGGGATCGCCCACCGCGTGATCCTGGGCAGCTTCGCCCAGCTCGAGCAGCGCGACGCCCGCCACGAGGTGGAGCTCAGCCAGGCCGCCCTGCGCGACGAGCTCAGCAAGGTCGAACTCCTGGTGGTCGACTGGGCGGCCTGGGACGACACCTACGAGTTCCTGGACGACGCCAACGAGGAGTACATCGACAGCAACCTCGACGCCGAGACCCTGGTCAGCGCCGGAATGGGCCTGGTCGCCTTCGTGCGCAGCGACGGAGAGCGGGTCTACGGCGCCGCCATCGACGAGGAAGAGGAGCTGACCGCGCTGCCGGCGAGCCTCGACCCTTGGTTGGCCACCGGCAGCACCCTCCGGACCGAGGCCCAGGCCCGCGTCACGACCGGGGGCGTGGTGGCGCTGCCCGAAGGCCTGCTGCTGATCGCCTCCTGCCCCGTCACCGACAGCGAGGCCAAGTTCCCCTCGCGCGGCGTGATGCTGTTCGGGCGCTGGCTGGACGAGGAGCTGCGGCAGGAGATCGCGGCCCGGGTCGGCCTCGAGCTCGAGCTGCGCCGCCTCGACCGCCCGCTGGCCCCGGAGGCCGCCGCCGCCTACTCCCGGCTCTCCGGCGGCGAGGAGGTCGTGCTGGTGGAGCGCGACGGCGAGTGGCTGGACGGCTACGGCCTGCTCGAGTCGGTCGACGGCCCCGCCGCGGCGCTGATCGACGTCCCGATCCACCGCGGGGTGTGGTTGCAGGGCCTGGCCACCTTCCGCTTCCTGATCGGAGCGGTGGTGGTGCTCGGCCTGGCCTGCTGCGCCCTGACGCTGCTGCTGGTGCAGCGCCTGGTGCTGGCCCGCCTCGGCCGCTTGGCCACGGCCCTGCGCGGCATCCGCTCGACCGGCGACGCCTCGCGCCGGCTGCCGGCGATCGGCGCGGACGAGCTCGGCGACCTCGGGCGCGGCTTCAACCAGGCGCTGGACCAGGTCGAGCTGCGCAACGCCGAACTGGAGGCGATCTTCCACGCCTTCCCCGACACCTTCGTGCGCTTCGGCCCCGACCAGCGGGTGCTCAGCTGGCACGAGGCGCGGCCGGAGGGCGGCTCCCGCCAGCGCCCCGAGCGCGTCGGCCAAGCCCTGCTCGGCTTGCTGCCCTGGGAGCTGGCCGAGCGGCTCGAGTCCGCCTGGAGCGAGGACGAGGCCGAAGGCGGGGCGAGCCTGGAGTTCCGCACCGAACACGAGGCCGGCGATCAGCACCAGGAGCGCTGGTGCGAGGCCCGCCTGGTGCGGACCCGCCACGCGTCCTCGCTGCTGATCATCCGCGACATCACCGACCGCAAGCAGGCCGAGCTGGCCCTGCTCGAGGCCAAGGAGGCGGCCGAGGAGGCGACCCGCACCAAGTCGGAATTCCTGGCCAACATGAGCCACGAGATCCGGACGCCGATGAACGGGGTGCTCGGCATGACCGAGCTGCTCGTCGACACCGAGCTCGACGCCGAGCAGCAGGACTTCGTCGAGACCATGCGCCGCTCGAGCGAGGCCCTACTGGCGGTCATCAACGACATCCTCGACTTCTCGAAGATCGAGGCCGGCAAGCTGGAGCTGGACCCGCGGCCCTTCGACCTGCAGCAGACCCTCGAGGAGGTGGTCTGCCTGCTGGGTCCGGCCGCCGCCGAGAAGGGGGTCGAGATGCTGCTGCGCTACCCCCCCGGCACCCCGCGGCTGCTCGACGGCGACGACCTGCGGCTGCGCCAGATCCTGCTCAACCTGACCGGCAACGCGGTCAAGTTCACCAGCGAGGGCCACGTCCTGGTCGAGGTGGAGGGCGAACCGCTCGAGGACGAGGCCTGCGCGCTGCGCATCGCCGTGCACGACACCGGCATCGGCATGCCGGAGGAGGCGCTGGGGCGGCTGTTCGAGAGCTTCCGCCAGGCGGACTCCTCCACCACCCGCGCCTTCGGCGGCACCGGTCTCGGGCTGGCGATCTCGCGCCGGCTGGTCGAGTTGATGGGCGGCCGGATCGAGGTGCGCAGCGTCGAAGGAGTCGGCTCGGTCTTCGAGCTGCACCTGCGCCTGCCCTTGGCCTCCGACCTCAGCAAGGTGGATCCGCCGGCCACGACCGGCCTGGAAGGCAAGCGGGTGCTGGTGGTGGACGACTACCCCGAGAACCGGGCCTTGCTGGCCGAGATGCTGAAGGGGAGCGGCGCCCTGCTGGACGAGGCCGATCAGGCATCCGCCGCCCTGCAACGGCTGAAGGCGCAGACCGCGGCCGGCGAGGCGATCGACCTGGTGCTGCTGGCCGACCGATTGAGTGGTGTCGACGGCCTGAGGCTCGGCGCCGAGATCCTGGGCGACGCCCGTCTCGGCCCGCCGCGGCTGGTGGCCCTCAGCTCGGCCGGCGGGCACGCGCCGGCCGCCAGCTTCCAGCGGGCCGGCTACTCCGGTTACCTCGAGAAGCCGATCCGGCCGTCGGACCTGCTGCCCTTGCTGGGCGCGGTCGCGGCCCTGGACCCGGGGCAGACCGCCTTCCTGACCCGCCACTCGATCCGGGCGGCGACCGATTTCGCCCGCAGCAGGGAGCGCCGCGGGGACGCGGCGCCGGTGCCGGGCGGTCGGGTGCTCCTAGTCGAGGACAACCTGGTCAACCAGAAGGTCGCGACCAACATGCTGACCCGACTCGGCTGCCAGGTCAGCCTGGCGGTGGACGGTCGCGAGGGCGTGGACAAGTTCCGCGACGGGGACTTCGACCTGGTCTGCATGGACTGCCAGATGCCGGTCATGGACGGCTTCCAGGCCGTACGCGAGATCCGACGCATCGAGCAGGAGTGCGGCCGCGCGCGCACTCCGGTCATCGCCATGACCGCCTCGGCGCTGGTGCAGGATCAGGAGCGCTGCCTGGCCGCCGGCATGGACGGCCATCTGCCGAAGCCGGTGCGCCCGGTGGACCTGCGCAGCGCCCTGCGGCGGTGGCTGCCGGCCCGCGACGACCAGGCCGAGAGCCCCGCCTGAGCGCGCGGGCGCGCGGCTACATTGCGGCCTCGGCATGGCCTTCGTCCCCCTCCATCCCATCGGCGGCCCGCGTGACCGCTTCCTCGAAGACGAGGAGGTGCGCCGCAACGGCGATTTCCTGGCGGCCAAGGGCGCCGAGCTCGACGCCCGCCGCGACCAGATCCGCGCCGGCTGGGGCGAGAAGTACGTCGAGCGCGTGCACGCCAAGGGCAAGATGACCGCCTGGGAGCGGATCGAGGCCCTCGCCGACGAGGGCGCTCCGATCCACCCGGTCGGCAGCTTCGTCAACTGGGGCCGCGACTTCGACCAGGCCGGCCGCAGCTTGCGCTCGCCGGGCGCCGGCGTGATCACCGTGCTGACCCGGGTCGAGGGGCGCTGGGTGGTGGTGATCGCCAACGACAACACCGTCGCCAGCGGCTCGTGGTGGCCCCAGACGCCGGAGAAGATCGAGCGCGCCCAGGAGATCGGCTTGTCGCTGCGGCTGCCGGTGATCTACCTGGTCGACTGCAGCGGCCTGTTCCTGCCCGAGCAGTCGCGCAGCTTCCCGGGCCGCTTCGGCGCCGGCCACATCTTCAAGAAGAACTCGCAGCTGTCGGCCGAGGGCGTGCCGCAGGTGGCGGGCGTGTTCGGCGACTGCATCGCCGGCGGCGGCTACATGCCGATCATCAGCGACCGGGTCTACATGACCGAGCAGGCCTACATGGTCATCGCCGGCGCGGCGCTGATCAAGGGAGCGAAGTCGCAGAAGCTGACCAGCCTCGGCATCGGCGGCCCCGAGGTGCACGTGCACCAGTCGGCCTGCGCCGACGAGCGCGTGCCGGACGACGCCGCCTGCCTGGCAGCGATCCGGCGCGAGATCGCCAGCATGCAGTCGAGCGGCTGCGACTACCGCCGCGGCGGCGTCGAGCCGGCCGCGCCGGGGCAGCCCGCGGCCGAGCTGGACACCTTGTTCCCGCCCGATCACCGCACCTACTACGACGTGCGCCAGGTGATCGCGCGGCTGGTCGACCGCTCGCTGTTCTGGGAGCTGCTGCCCCACCGCGGCAAGGAGATGGTGGTCGGTGTCGGCCGCGTGAACGGCCTCTATTGCGGTTTCATCGCCAACGTGCAGGGGCCGGTGCCGGACCCGGAGCACCGCGGCAAGGTCAAGCCGGGCGGCATCCTCTACCGCGAGGGCATCGCCAAGATCAGCCAGTTCTCGCGCGCCTGTGACTCCGATGGCATCCCGATCGTGTGGCTGCAGGACATCAGCGGCTTCGACATCGGCACCGAGGCCGAGGCCCACGGCCTGCTCGGCTACGGCTCGAACCTGATCTACACCAACAGCACCAACCGCACGCCGATGTTCACCGTGCTGCTGCGCAAGGCCAGCGGCGCCGGCTACTACGCCATGGCCGGCCTGCCCTATGAGCCGGTGCTGCAGCTGTCGACGCCGATCGCGCGGCAGTCGGTCATGGAGGGCCGCACGCTCGCCATCGCGACCTACAACACCAAGCTCGACGACGAGTTCGCGATCGCCAGCGAGGACCCGGAGGAGCGCGCCGCGATCGAGCAGGGCATGGCGGCGGTCGAGGAGCGCATCGAGGGCGACATGGATCCCTACGTGGCGGCCTCGCAGCGGGATACCGACGAGATCGTCAAGCCGTCGGAGCTGCGGCCGTGGCTGGAGTGCCTGGTCGAATCCAGCTACCAGGCCCACGGCTACCGGCGGGTCAAGAACCCGCGCATCTGGTCCTTGCACGACCTGGAAGTGCTGACGGAGGGAGTGTGATGGTGCGCGATGACAGCCTGGTGCTCGGCACGCGACGGCTCGAGGACGGCGGCTGGGAGATGCTGGCGCCGGACGTCGGGCTCTACGCCAAGGCGCCCGAGCGGGGCAACCGGCGCGGACCGGGCGAGACCGCGGGGGTGCTGATCGTGCTCGAGCGGAGCTACCGGCTGCTGCTGCCGGAGGGCGTGGCCGGCTTCGTCGACTCCCCCCCGCCGGAGCGCAAGCACCTGCCGGTGGAGCACGGGGAGGTCCTGTTCCGGCTGGTCCCCGACGCCGAGGGCGCGCCGCCCGCGGCGGCCAGCGCCGAGGGCGAGGCGACCAGCGGCCTGGTAGTGCGGGCCCAGCAGGCCGGGCGCTTCTGGCGCCGGCCGGACCCGGACTCGCCGGTGTTCGTGGAGGACGGCGAGGCCCTCAAGCCGGGGCGCACCCTCGGCTTGCTGGAGGTCATGAAGACCTTCAACCCGGTCAAGTACGAGGCCGGGGGCGGCCTGCCCGAGGCCGCGGTGGTGCGCCGCTTCCACGTCGCCGACGGCGAGGACGTCGAGGAAGGCCAGCCGCTGCTGGAGCTCGAGGATTGAGCCTGGACCGCCACCAGGAGCTGCTGGCCTCCGAGCTGCGCAGCTACCGCGGGGTGGACGAGGTCGAGGAGGCCCATCGGCAGACCATCCTGCGCCAGGTCGAGGCCACGCCCGATTGGTGGCACCGCGACACCCTGCCTGGACACGTCACCGCCAGCGCCTACCTGGTGTCGCCCGACCTGAGCCAGCTGCTGCTCCACCACCACCGCAAGCTCGACCGCTGGCTGCAGCTCGGCGGCCACGACGAAGGCGAGCGCCACCCCGCCAAGGCCGTGATCCGGGAGGTGGCCGAGGAGAGCGGCCTCGTCGCCTTCGACTTCTACGGCCAGCCGGTCATCTTCGACCTCGACGTGCACCCGATCCCGGCTCACGGCGATCAACCGGTCCACGACCACCTCGACGTGCGCTACCTGATGGTCGCCGACCCCGACGAGCCCCTCCGCCGCGACGAGGCCGAATCCAAGGCCCTGCGCTGGTTCCCCCTCGCCGAGGCCTGGCCCCTGCTCGACGAGGCCGGCTCCCGCCGCGCCCTCCGCAAGATCCAGGTCATTTCGGGGTCAGACGTCGATTAATTCGGGGTCAGACATCCATTTCCCCACTTCGTGGGCTTCGCCCACGAAGTGGGGAAATGGAT
>CAZXTO010000071.1:0-12967 GCA_964643675.1 uncultured Planctomycetales bacterium | reverse complement strand
GGGCTTCGGTCAGCAGGCGCCGGGCCGTCTGGGCCAGCTGGGCCCGGTACTCCTCCGGCGGCGGCGCCAGCGGCCGCTCGCAGATGAAGCTTCCGCGGCCGCGTCGGGTCTCGACCAGCCCCTGGCGCTCGAGTTCGTCGTAGGCCTTCTTGACCGTCAGCGGAGCCACCACGAGCTGCACCGCCAGATCGCGGTGCGAAGGCAGCTTCTGCCCCGGGGGGATCGCCCCGCTGGCGACGCCGTCCCGCACCTGGTGGACGATCTGGCGGTAGATCGGGACCTCGGCGCTGGGGTTGATCGGGACGAACATGGCAGTGCTTTAGTGATACACCAACGTATATCACTTGCAAGGTGAATTCGGGGTCAGACGTCGATTTCGGGGCGGGCGCCCCCTCCAGGAAGCTGGCCCCCTTCGGTGGTCCTCTATTCCCGGAAGCCTCTTCCTAAAAAGGATTTAGCTCCAGAAAACCAGCCCCTTCGCGGTCGGGAGGCGATTCGTCACCGCAAACCCCGCCCCCGCCCAGGCTTGGTGCCGGTCGAGGACCACCGAAGGGGGCCAGCTTCCTGGGTGGGGGCTCAGCGCCGCCGCCGCAGCCAGAACAACCCACCCAACATCAACACCGCCACCGCCAACCGCTGAGCCGCCGACCACCTCAGCATGGCCTCGGCCAGCACCACCGGCACCGCCAGCAGCACCCGCGCCCCGCCCCGGGCCCACTCCCGGTCCTCGATCCACTCCGCCGCCGCAGGGCCGTGCTCGTAGTAGGCCCTCACCGCCGATCGCCCGGCCTCGTTGGCGAGCAGGTAGTCGTCGCGGAAGCGGCGCAGGACGCGGACCTCGCGGGCGTCGTAGTCGCCGTGAGCGGCGGTCGCGACGAAGCAGCCGGTGCTGCTCCCGCCGCCGCCGCCGACCTCGGAGACCCGGAAGGTGATCGTGCCGGCCTGGCCGCCGGGCAGGGCGATGTCCAGGTGCCAGGTCCCCTGCTCGGCCAGCTCGGGGGTGTCGAAGGTGAAGCCGCTGCCGTCCTGGAACACCTGCGGCGTGACCGTGATCGTGGTCGCCCCCTTGCGCACCGCCACCACCATCTGGTTGATGGAGGCGTCGTCGTCGTCGTTGTCGACGAAGGCGGTGCCGGAGTTCCTGGCCCGCACGGTGACCGTACGCACGCTGTTCTCCGGGATCCGGTTCGGGCTCATCGAGGCCGACAGGGTGTCGAGCAGGACCGGGTCCAGGTCGAGCAGGGTCTCGGAGACGGTGGCGAAGTCGATCGTCGAGCGCGCCGCGAACAGGGAGGCCTGGGTCCAGAAATTGCCCTCCGCCTGCATCAGGTTGAGCAGGCTGAGGTAGTTCACCATGTCGGCGTCGAGCACCAGGTTGAAGCCGCCGTTGCCCTTGAAGGTGTTGCGGCCGGTGCCGGCGCTGGCGGTGCCCAGGTCGGGCAAGCAGTTCACGCCGCCGGTCCGGGGCGAGGCCACGTTGCAGACCATGCCGTCGCCGGTGGCGTTGACGATCAGGTTGCCGGTGAAGGCGCAGCTCAGGTCGGCCCCGGAGAAGCCGTTGTTGGTCGTGTTCAGCACCACGTTGGTGGCGTTGCCGCTGAGCCAGTTGAAGTCGATGTCGCCGTCGCAGACCGCGTCCCGGCCCTGGGTGGAGGTGGCCTCGATCAGCAGGCCGACCGTGCCCGAGCTGATCCGGTTGCTGTGCACGAGGGCGGCGTTGGCGGCGTCGCGCGAGGCGCTGGCGCTGGCGCTGATCTGCAGGTTGGCGGTGGTGGCGCCGGACACGTCGTTGCCGCGCAGCTCGGTGGTGTCCAGGATCGTGCCGCCGTCGGAGGCCTCGATCGCGATGCCGGTGGCGCAGTTCGTGATCGTGTTGTCGCGCACCACGCTCAAGCCCAGCACCGCCGACGCGCCCTGCACCTGGACCCGCACCCCGTGCGGCGCGGACGAAGGGCTGAAGGCGCTGTTGCGCACCCACAGCAGGTGGGTGCCGGCGGTGTCGAAGATCGCCCGCACGCCGGCCACCGAGAAGCTCTCGAACAGGCAGTCGTCCACGTCGAGCGCGGCGGTCGTGGCGCCGCCGCCGCTGATCACGTCGACCCCGATCGTGCACTGACGGATCGTCATGCCGCTGAGCCCGGCGCCGTCGCTGAAGGACGAGGTGACGCGGAAGGCCGAGGTGGTGCCGCCGGCGTCGAACACCGCCGCGTGGTCGCTGCCGGGGTAGTAGATGTCCACCCCGTCGACCAGCACGATCGGGTAGCTCTCGTTGGCCGAGTCGAAGACGCCGTCCTTGAGCTCGACGAAGTCGCCGGAACTCACGACCGTCATCGCCTTGGTGACCGTCTTCCAAGGCGCGCCGACGCCCCCGTTGTTGTTGTCGTCGCCCGCAACCGGGTCGACGTAATAGATGTCCTGGGCCAGCCCGGGGGCGGCGCACAGGAACAGGGCGGTGGGGAGGTGAAGGAAGCGGCGCATGGCAGTCGTTCGGCGGCGGGGCAGGATCGCGGATTCTAGCCTTGAATCAGGGAGCGGCCGTCCATCACCTCGGGCTGGGCGATGCCCATCGCCCCCATCAGGGTGGGCGCGACGTCGGCCAGGACCCCCATCTCGCGCAGGCGGGCGCCCCGGAAGCGCTCCCCGATCAGCAGGAAGGGCACCGGGTTCAGGGTGTGGGCGGTGTGGGTCTCGCCGCTCTCCGGGTCCCGCATCTGCTCCGAATTGCCGTGGTCGGCGGTGATCGCGACCGTCCCGCCGCGCTTCAAGGCCTGGTCGACGATGCTCTTCAGGCAGCCGTCGACGGCCCGCACCGCGGCCTCGGCGGCCGACTGGATGCCGGTGTGCCCGACCATGTCCGAGTTGGCAAAATTGACCACGTAGAGGTCGTGCTCGCCCTTCTCGAGCCGCGCGCACACCTGGTCGCGGACCTCCGGCGCCGACATCTCCGGCTGCAGGTCGTAGGTGGCGACCTTCGGCGACGGCACCAGCACCCGGTCCTCGCCCGGGTAGACCTCCTCGCGGCCGCCGTTGAAGAAGAAGGTGACGTGGGCGTACTTCTCGGTCTCGGCGCAGCGGAACTGGCGCAGGCCGCGCGCCGCCACCAGCTCGCCGAACAGCGAACGCAGCTCCTGGGGCGGGAAGGCCACCGGACAGGAGAAGTCCTCGCGGTACTGGGTCATGGTCGCGTAGTGGACCCGCGGTAGCCGCTGCCGCTCGAAGCCGGCGAAGTCCGGATCGAGCAGGGCCTGGCTGATCTGGCGCACGCGGTCCGCGCGGAAGTTGAAGCACAGCACGGCGTCCTCGTCCTCGACCGGACAGCCGCCGCCGACCAGGGTCGGCTGCACGAACTCGTCGTTCTCGCCGCGCTCGGCCGCGGCGGCGACCGCGGCGGCGGCGCTGTCGGCGCGGTGCTCGGCCTGGCCCAACACCATCAAATTCCAGAAGCGCACCACCCGCTCCCAGCGCTGGTCGCGGTCCATACCCCAGTAGCGGCCGCAGACGCTGGCGAGGCGCCCGCCGTGTTCGGCCAGCATCTGCTCGAGCTTCGCCAGGAAGCCGGGCGCGCTGTTGGGCGGCGTGTCGCGGCCGTCGAGCAAGGCGTGGAAGACCACGCGCTCGCCGGGCAGGCCCATGTCCTGGGCCAGCCGCAGCAAGGCCTCGTAGTGGGAGTCGATGGCGTGCACCCCGCCCGGCCCGACCAGCCCGTAGAGGTGCAGCCGGCTGCCGCGGTCGAGCGCGTGCTGCACGGCGCCGCGCAGGGCGCCGTTGAGCCGGAAGCTGCCGTCCTCGATCGCGGCGTCGATCCGCGAGATGGTCTGGTACACGACGCGGCCGGCGCCGATGTTGGTGTGGCCGACCTCGGAGTTGCCCATCAGGCCCAGCGGCAGCCCGACCTCGCGGCCGGAGGCGCTCAGCCGCGCGTGCGGCCACTCCTCCATCCAGGACAGGAAGTGCTCGGCCGGGGCGCGGGTGATCGCGTTCCAGTCGGTGGCCGGGGCCTGGCCCCAGCCGTCCAGGACCAGCAGCAGGGTGGGTTGGCGCTCGCTCATCGTGACGGGTCACGCCGTCCCTGCGGGGCGAGGGCGCGGCGCGGCAAGGGCACTAGGATAGGGGCCGTTCACCATGGCCCGGTCCCTTCCCCGACTTCTCCTCCTCGCCCTCCTCCTGCTCGGCTCCTGCGCCACCGTGCCCGGCTCCGGCCGCACCCAGCTCAAGCTGATCCCGCAGGACAAGGAGATCGCGCTCGGCCGCCAGGCCTACGCCGAGGCGCTGCAGAGCGCACCGCTGATCACCAGCGGCCCCGACTACGAGATGGTGCAGCGCATCGGCGACCGCGTCGCGCGGGCGGCGCGCAAGCTCTACCCCGACCCGGCCAAGAGCTTCGACTGGGAGATCGTGCTGATCGACGCGCCGGACACCGCCAACGCCTGGGCCCTTCCGGGCGGCAAGTCGGCGGTCTACACCGGCCTGCTGCCGATCACCGGCGACGAGGACAGCCTGGCCGCGGTGGTCGGCCACGAGGTCTTCCACGCCATCGGCCACCACGGCGTCGAGCGCATGAGCCAGGAGATGGGCGCGCAGGCGGTGCTGACCGGGGTCAGCGTCTACCTCGGCGCGAAGGGTGAGGACCCGCAGAAGTCGGAGCAGGTGCTGCAGTACCTCGGCGCCGGCACCACGGTCGGCGTGCTGCTGCCCTTCTCGCGCAAGCACGAGTCCGAGGCCGACGAGTACGGCCTCTACCTGGCGGCGGCGGCCGGCTACGACCCCAACGCCGCGGTCGGCCTGTGGCAGCGCATGGCCGAGGCCGGAGGCGAGAGGCCGCCGGAGTTCCTGTCGACCCACCCGAGCGAAGAGACCCGCATCCAGCGGCTGAAGAAGGCCATGCCGCGGGCGATGCGCTACTACCGCCGCGCGCAGCGGCAGATGAAGGCCGGCAACTGAGCGGGCGCCGACCGTGCTCCTGGTCCTGCTGAACGCCGCGGTGCTGGCGGGCGCCGCGCTCCCGGCGGCGGTGGTCGTGCCGGCGGCGGTGGTCGTGCCGGCGGCCCTGCCCACGACGACGGCGCCGACTCCCCAGTCACCGCGACCGGTCTGGCCGCACCCGCCCTCGCTGGCGCCCGACCGGCTCGAGGCGGACCTGCGCTTCCTGGCCTCCGACGCCCTCGAGGGCCGCGAGACCGGCAGCTTCGGCGCCGAGGTCGCGGCGGCCTGGATCGAGGCCCGCTTCCGCCGCCTCGGCCTGCAGCCGATCGGGGACAGTTACCGCCACTCCTTCCCGGCCTCGCCGCTGCACCTCGACCTGACCGGCACCCGCCTGACCGTGTTCGCCGCCGAGCACGGCACCGAACGCGATCGCCAGGACCGGCTGATCGAGGCCGGCCCCGACTTCCTGCCCCACCCCGCCAGCCCGCCCGGCGTGGCCGAGGCGGAAGTGGTCTTCGCCGGCTACGGCCTGACCGCGCTCGAGTTTCAATACGACGACCTCGACAGCATCGATCTGCGCGGCAAGATCGCCCTGGTCCTGCGCTGGGAACCCGGCGCCGATGACAAGACGAGCGCCTTCGACGGCACCCGGATGACCCCGCACTCGGCGCTGGCGGCGAAGCTGCGTCGCTGCCAGGAGCTCGGCGCGGTCGGCGTGCTGGTGGCCCCGCCGCCGGGACCGTCGAAGGAGCCCGACGCGCCGGGCGCGCCGTTCTGGCCCTCCTTCTCGCCCTTCTTCCAGAACCTGGAGCCGCTGGTGGCGCGCCAGCTCAGCGCCGAAGACCAGCGGGACGGCAACCTCAGCCCCCGCAAGGTGGCCGAGCAGATCTTCTGCACCCTGCAGGCCAGCGCGCCGCTCGGCAGCCGGATCCCGGTCGCGATGATCTCGCGCCGCCAGGCCGAGCGCCTGCTCCGCGCCGGCGGCGGCGACCTGCGCGCGTGGGTGCGCGAGACCGATGAGGCCGGCATGGCCGATGGTCGGGCCCTGGGGGTCCGCGCCCGGCTCGAGGTCGCCTACCAGGAGCCGCGGGTGCGCGGCGTGAACCTGGCCGGCCTGCTGCCCGGGAGTGATCCGGCGCTGCGCGACCAGATCGTGGTGGTCGGCGCTCACTACGACCACGTCGGCCGCCACGCCGACGGCCGGATCTGGAATGGCGCCGACGACAACGGCTCCGGCTCCAGCGCCCTGCTCGGAGTGGCCGAGGCCATGGCCTTCGGCCCCGAAGCGCCGCGGCGCTCGGTCCTGTTCCTGGCCTTCAGCGGCGAGGAGCTCGGCCTGCTCGGCGCCAGCTGGTTCCTGGCCTCCGGAGTCGTCGACCCCGCGAGGATGGCGGCGATGGTCAACCTCGACATGATCGGACGCTCGGTCGCCGGCAGCGTGCACGTACTCGGCAGCCGCTCCGGAGAGGGATTGGCCGCGCTGGTCGACCGCCACGCTGAGGGACTGGGGCTGCGGCATGACTTCGAGAACGAGCAGTTCTTCGATCGCAGCGACCAGGCGCCGTTCTATTTCCAGCGGGTGCCGGTGTTGTTCTTCAATACCGACGAGCACCCGGACTACCACAAGCCGAGCGACACCTGGGAGAAGATCGATTACGCCTCCACGGCGAAGATCGGGGTGTTGGCGTGGCGGGTGGTGGAGGAGCTGGCGCGGATGGAGGTGCGGCCGGGGTTCGAGGATGGGTACCAGCGATTGCGGCCGCGGTTCGGCAGTCGGCCGGATCTGCTGATTCCGTTTCCGGTGGGGTTCGAGGATCGGCTCGACTACTAGCCAGGAATCTGGCCCCCTTGGGTGGCCCTAGAGGGCGACCCTCCACCGCAGCAAGTCCGCGCGGCGCCAGCGCCTGGTCGTCACCCCCGCCGCCATCGCCGGGGTCACGTCCGGCGCACGGTTCGTCACCCCGCGGTGGTAGTTCCGGTACAAGAGCCAGATCCAGAGGTGCTGCTCCAGCCGCCGCCGCACCTTCGAGGCTCCCCAGCTGCGTCGCACCAGCCGTGAGACCCCGTCGCGCATCATCGCCAAGGTGTGGTTGATCGGGAACAGGACGTTGCCGTAGTCCCGCGTCGCCTTCGAGCTCTCCCGCACGTGGCTACCCAGGCGGTCGCCGAAGAGCTGCCGAACCAGCGTCCGGTAGCTGGATTTTCGATCGGTCTGGATGTTGAGGCGGTCACCCAAGGGCAAGAGATCGCGCAGGACCTCCAGGCTTCTCCGCACGGCTTGGCGGGAGCCGTTCTTTCGCCGCCCGCTGGCGCGCTCGAGGGCCTCCCGCCGTTTGCGTTTGGCTGGCGAAAGGCCGCCTCGCGGACCCATCGGGGCGGTCTCGATGTGTACGACGAAGTAACTCCTTCTCTCGATCAACACGGGGACGGTGACCGGCATCAGGCGCCGGTCGGTCTCGAAGGTCTCGAGTTCATCGAGCTGGAAGCTGCCGCCCAGGCCTCCGGACAGGACGGCGCGCTCCAACTCGCGGCGGTGGAAGTCGCGCGCGTGATTCGCGAAGAGTTCGAGCCGCCGCTCGACCGTGCGACGCTTGCATCCGACGACTCGCGCGATCTGACGCAAGGTCGTCTTCGAGACCAACAGTTCGAAGATCAGGCCGCAGATCTGAGGCCGGTGCAAGCGGTAGTCGAGCCGAAAACTCTGAGTCGAGAAGCGCCGGCCACAGGCATGACAATGGAAGCGTGGCACCCATCGACCGTCTCCTCGCCGGAAGTACCGACCCTTACGGTGGCAGCGGAAGATGACCTTACCGAGCCGGCTGGGGCAGGGGGGATAGGGGCAATGCGGTGGGTGAAAGCGGGGCAAGGACGTCCTCCTCCTGCGCCGGGAAGGTCCGACGCACTCGGAAGACGGTCAGGAGGTCGCAGGGTTACACCGAAGCCAGGATTAGGGACCACGCAAAGGGGCCAGATTCCTGGGGGGGGTCAATGGACCCACCCCTGCAACCTCAAAGCCCCCCGATACAGCATCCCATAAGCCTTCGCATACGAAGTCTTCCGCGGCAGGTTCGCCCAAGCATCCTGCACCACCGACCCGACCTCCCCATGAGGCTCCAGCCGATTGGCGAAGGCGATCCCATAGATCACCAACCCCGTCATCCCCGACATCGCCGACAACGGATCACTGACCCGGTGCAGGAACGCGTGCTCATTCCAGTCGTAATGGTGCAATGCCCAATGCTGGGCCACCTCGACCAGCTTGTCCTTGGTGTCGGGATCGAAGCTGAGGCGGTACCAATCCGCCAAACCCTCCAGCATGACCCCGGCCTGGATGCTCGAATCCAGCCGGAGCGGGTCCACCAGGGCCAGCTCCTCGGCGCAGGAGGTCGCGGCGACCTCCATCGCCTTGTGCAATCCCTCCTCCTCGGCCATGCCCTCGGTCATGGTCAGGAGCATGACCAGGTTGATCAGCGGCCAGCCCAGACGGCGGGCGGGCAGCGGTTCCGTGCCGGCGGTGCGCAGCTCGATGGCGTGGTCGACCTCCCAGGGGACCAGCTCCTCGGCGTGGTGCCGGCCGATCCGGAGCGCGACCTCGCGCAGCCGCGGCTCGCCGCTCATGAGGTGCGCCAGGGCCAGGCCCTGCGCCAGCGAGTGGCCGCCTTGGTGGCGCTGCACGGGGACCGGGTGGTCGTCGACGTGGAAGGACGGGAACTCGGCCCAGCTGCCGCCGTGCAGGTCGAAGAAGGGCTGGAAGTCGGCCACCGGGTCGGCGTAGCCGCGGGCCTGGGCGCGCGGGTCGAGGGCGATGGCGGCGGCGTAGTCGTAGACCGTGCCGCTGCCGCCGAGGCCGAGGTCCTCGGCGATCTCCTGGACCAGGTTGTGGCCGACCATGTGGAACAGCCGGTCCTCGAGCTCGGGACCCTCGGCGCCGTGCTTCACCTCCAGATTGACCCAGTCCTCCAGGTCCTGCTGGTAGTTGGCGCCGTAGTGCTGGTCCACCCAGCGCCAGACCGAGTCCAGCGAGCCGTCGTAGAGCCCCGAGGTGTGGCACTCGCTCTGGAAGGAATCGCCGAACAAGCCGGCGATCCAGGACTCGACGTGGTGGCTGGTGGCGCGGTGCTGGTAGACCCCGCCGTACCAGCTGACGTCGGCGTCGGCGTAGTGCCAGGCCATGTCCAGGGCGCGGTCGAACAGCTCCAGGTCGCCGTCACGGATCGAGCCGATCAGAGCGACGAAGGCCGGGTCGTACTCCTGTTGGAGCGCGCCCCAGTAGGCCAGCGAGTGCTCGCGGTCGAAGAAGTCGCCGTAGTGGTGGACCCCGTAGTGGTGGTCGGGGTCGAGGTCCCAGCGATCGAGGATCTCGACCGCCGACTCGCCGTGGCGCAGCTCCAGCTCGTCGTCGATCCCGGCGACGGGCTCCCGCAGCCCGCCGAAGACCCCGCTCGCCACGTACCAATCGGCGTGGGCGCGCATGCGGGGCGGCGCGTCGATCACGCGCGCGGTCTCGGCCGCGTCGGCAGGGACCGCGTCGCCGAGGAACATCCACAGCTCGCGGGTGGCGCCGAAGCCCTCCTCCATCGCCACCGCCTGGCCGCCGACGTTCGGACACAGCGAGAACAGGAGGTCGTCCCCCGCCCGCAGCAGCGCGCTCGGCGCCTTCTGCCAGAAGTGGCGCAGGCCGACCGTGAGGTCCGCCATCTCGTAGACCACCGGCTGCGAACGGGCCTGGCTGGTGCCGCGGATCCGGACCTGGTCCCAGGACTCCTGGATCACGGTGGCGTCGCCCGACAGCAGGTGGCGCTGGCCGTCGCCGAACACCAGGTCGGCGTCGAGCGGCGGCGCGTCGAGCGACAGCTCCAGGGTCCAGTCCTGGATCCGGTGCACGCCGGCGAGCACGTCGAGGCTCTGCTGCAGCCGCACCCCGCCGAAGCCGCGCCAGACCGTGGCGCGGGTGGTGAGCAGGAAGATGTCGCGGCCGTCGAAGGCCTCGTAGGTGTCGCGCCGCACCACCGTCACCGACAGCTCGTCCTGGTGCTCGACCACGACACGGTTCGAGGAGTAGGCGGCCTGGTAGAAGGACTGGCTCTGGCTGCTGAGGCTGGAGCGGATCGGCGAACGCAGGCCGCCGCGCGGCGCCAACAGGTGGAACAGCTCGCCCGACCCCACGCCCACCTGCAGCTCCAGCTGGCCGTTGACGATCGACAGCGGCCGCCCGCTGTGCGGCGGCCGCACCTCGAGGATGCCCGGCAGCGGGTCGGGCGAGCTGCGGTCCTGCAACACGCCGGCCAAGGACATCCCCGCTCCCTGCCCTGGCGGAATCAGGTCCACCGCCAGCCAGCGCACGCTGCCGTCGGGCCAGCGCGAGAGCACCTCGCTGGAGGCCGGGACCACCGTCGCCTGGGCGTCGAATTCGAGCGCGAGGGCGTCGTCCAGCTGGCCGCGGGCGAAGGGCAGGCCGAGCCGCACCGGCATCGGCTGGCCGTGCCCGCCGGAGCGGTCCTCGAGCACCACCGGAATCGAGACCTGGACCGCATCCTGAGCCGCATCCTGGGCCGAAACCAGGGCCGATTCCTGGATCGCATCCTGGGCTCCTGCGGACGGGTTCGCGGCGGCCCCGCAGGCCAGGATCAGGGCGCCGCCCACCAGGGAGCGGAATGGCTGTTGGGTGGCACGTCGCACGTGCCCCTTGAGCGACCGCAACGGGCGCGACTTGAGCGGGGATCGGGGGCGACGTCGGCGCTCCGTCCCAGGGGGCGGGGAAATCGGGGACACGACGAGGGGATGGGGGCCGCCGCGGGGTCGGAACGACGGCCCCCCGAGTCTGGCGCCGGAAGCGGGTGATCCCCCCAAGGAAGCCGCCGGCGGCCCCTACCGTCGCCCCCCCGGCGGTCCTAAAGTGTTGTGGTGACACGCGGCCCGACCGATTGGCTGGTGGCCCCGGCGCTTCGCCTGGACAAGGGCGAAGGCCTGGCCGAAGCGCTCCGCTGCCTGCGCGAGTTCGATCCGCGGGTCTTCCTGATCTTCGGCGGCGACGCCGAGGACGTGGCTTGGCTGCACGACACGCTGGAGGAGCAAGCGGAGCACCCGATCCTGTTCGCGGCCGATCTGGAGCGCGGCGCCGGCCAGCAATTCGACGGGCTCACGCCCCTGCCGGACGCCTGGGCGCTCGGCCTGCTCGGCCCCGAGGCCTGCTACGACTCCGGGCACCGCACCGCCGCCGAAGCCGCCACCGCCCAGGTGCGCTGGATCTTCGGCCCGTGCATCGACCTGCACCGCACCGGCCCGGGCGCGGTCAACTCCCCCATCATCGCCAACCGCGCCTTCGGCGGCGACCCGCTGCGGGTGATCGAGTGCGCCCGCGCCTGGACCCAGGGCCTGGCCGAAGGCGGCGGCATCGCCTGCGCCAAGCACTTCCCCGGTCACGGCGGCTGCCCGCAGGACAGCCACACTGAGCACGCGGTCAGCTTCGACGATCCGCAGGAGCACCTCGAGCCCTACCGCCAGCTGCTCGAGCTGATGCCCTCGGTCATGATCGGGCACATCGAGATGCCGCTGCTCGACGAGGAGGGCCTGCCCGCCACCCGTTCGCGGCCCTTGATGGACATCCTGCGCAAGGAGCTCGGCTACGACGGCCTGGCCGTGTCGGACTCGCTGCGCATGAAGGGATTCGGCGACGGACCCGAGGAGGAGATGGCGGTGGAGTCGCTGCACGCCGGCGTCGACCTCCTGCTCGACCCCACCGATCCGGTGGCGCTGGCGCTGAGCCTGCGCGACGCCATGGACCGCGGCGACCTGTCCGAGAGCGCGGTGTTGGTGGCGGCGCAGCGGGTGGACCAGCTGATCCGGGCCGCCCTCGACACCCCGCCGGCCGCCACCCGGCCGCTGGTGCTCGGCGCCGGCACCAAGCGGCTGTTGCGGCCGATGGCCGGCGGCAAGCCCGGGCGCGGCCGCAGCCCCTCGCCGCAGCTCGCGCTGGCCCTGGCGAGCGTGCCCGACGCCAACCGCTTCCTCGAGGAGTGGGGCGTGACCGTGCTGGGGCGCGACGAGCCGCCGCCTTCGCCCCTGCCGGACAGCGTCTTGATCTTGTGCGGCGCGCGGGAAGGCCACGGCCTGCCTCAGCTGCCGGGAGAGTGGATGGACGCCCTGGCCCACGAGCGGCCGACCGTCTACGTGGCCGGGGCCCCCGACGCGATCGATCTGCCGCCGGCCAGCACCAAGGGTTATCACCTCCCTGGCTTGTCTCCCGCCCTGTTGGCGCTGCTGTTCGCGGCCGGTGAGGAGTAGCGCCCGGCGCACGGCGGGCCGCATGCTCGCCGCCGTCCTGCTGGCGACGGCGCCCCTGGCTGCGCAGGAGCCGCTCGAGTGGGCGGAGGGCCCGGTCTTGCCCGAGGCCCTCGGCCTCGGCGGCCCCTTCGTCGGCCTCGACGCCGAGGGCGCCGTGATGGTCGCCGGCGGCGCCCACTTCGCCGCCGGACCGCCCTGGCTCGGCGGACCGAAAGTCTGGACCAGCAAGGTGTTCCGACTGGCCCCCGAGGCCGAGGAGTGGCTCCCCGCCGGGCACCTGCCGGCCCCTCGGGCCTACGGCGCGGCGATCCAGGCCGGAGGCGCGCTGTGGCTGCTCGGGGGCTGCGACGAGGCCGGCGCCCGCGCCGAGGTCTGGATCCTGAGCCCCGGCGGCCCGAGCTCGAATCCGGTCTGGGAGCAGGGGCCGCCGCTGCCGCGGCCGTCGGCCTTCCACGGCGCCGCGCTGGGCGATGGGCGCATCTGGCTGCTCGCCGGCAGCACCGACGCCGCCGGCTCCCTCGGCCTCGACAACGCCCTCTGGTCGCTCGACCCTTCCGCCCCCGAGGCCGGATGGCGCGAACACCCGCCCCTGCCGGGTCCGCTGCGCGCCAAGGCCGCGGTGGCCGCGCAGCGGCTCGGCGACGACCGCGAGGCGCTGTTCGTCTTCGGCGGCGAAGGACCGCTGCCCACCGCGGATCCGGCCCCACCGACCGGCGTCGCCCCCCACCCGGGCGACGGCATCCTGCGCGACGCCTGGGCC
>CAZXTO010000070.1:0-12989 GCA_964643675.1 uncultured Planctomycetales bacterium | reverse complement strand
AGGTCCGCGCCCTGCTTGTGACCGGGCAGGCTGCCGAGCCGCTCGCCGCCAGCTTCGGCCCCGGCGAGTCGTAGCGGCACCACGCTGCCATCGGCCGCCCGCAGCCGCAGGCCGGCCTCGGTCTCGCCGCTGACCCGCCCGCGCAGGCGGAGCCGGAAATCCGCGCCCGGCACGCCGTCGACCTGCAGGAACTCCATCCGCCCCTCTCCGGCTCCCCAGCCCGACAACGCCTCGCCCTCGAGCAGCGCCGCGGCCTCGCCCGCCGAATCCTGCGCCAAGGGCTTGATGCGCACGTCGCCGATGCAGGCCAGGCCGGCGCCGGCCTGGAAGCGCAGCGGGCCGCGGGCCACCTCACCGGATGCCACGCCGCCGGTGGGGCCGCCGGCGGTGGCGGAGCCCAGCACCGTGACGCCGTCGATGGCGACCGTCTCGAAGCGCGCGTCCCGCGTCTTGCGCCCCTCGGCGTCGAAGCGCGGGGCGAAGAAGCGGCCGGTGACCTGGTGCCACTGCCCCGCGCCGCGGTAGCCGTCGCGGGCCCGCGGCCCCTTCACGCCGACGACGCCGCCGCACTGCCCGACGTCGTCGACCAGCTGCAGCTCGTAGCGGTCCTGGAAGTAGAGGCCGCTGTCCCCGCCTTCCGGCAGCAGGAAGCGGAAGGAGAACTCGCAGTCACCGAAGGCCTGCTTGCTGACCAGGTCGCCGCTGGCCTGGTCGTTGAGGATCGCGCCGTTGCCCGGCTCGGTCAGCAGCTTGCTGCGGTCCTCCGGATCGAGCTTGGCGTTCGCCAGCCGCCAGCCGTTCTGCTGCCAACGGTCGAAGGCGTCGCCCCAGGTCAGGTGCAGCCACCCCTCGGAGCCCGACTCCTTCGGCGCCGGCGGCGCCACCGCCTTGGCCACCCGCGCCTCGCTGCGCGGGCCCTCGGGCATCTGACGGATGGTGTAGTGGAAGCTGTCGCGCAGCAGCGCCTCGCCGTCCGCGGAGCGCACGCCGGGAAGGCGCACCCGCACCACGCGCCCCGGCTCCAGCCCCTCGAGCTGGACGAACAGGCGCCGGTTCCCTTCGAGCAGGGCCACCCCGCCGATCTCGAGCGGCTGGATGCGCTGCTGCGGCGAACCGTAGTCCCACCACCAGTTGTAGTCGTAGAGCTCGGCCTCGAGCCCGGTCAGCCCGAGCATGGTCGGGACCTGGTCGAGCTCCTGGGTGAACTCGACCTCGAAGCCGTCCTGGCGCAGCTGCACGCGCTTCATGTCGAAGGGCGTCTCGCCGTTCCAGCGCAGCCGAGCCAGGCCGTGGCCGGGAGCGCGGCCGCCCCAGCCGCGGTTGGTCATGCCGCACATCAGGGTGCGACCGTCGGGCGCAAAGGCCACCCGCACCACCGAGCCGATCTCGTCGCGGAAGCGGAAGGCGGCGCCCTGCCAGACGCCCAGCACCTTCTCCATCTGCACCCGCAGCACCAGGCCGTTGGTCAGCTCGGCGACGAACATCTGGCCGCCGAAGGGGCCGAAGCGGCCGTCGGTGTCGTCCTCCACCAGGTTGCCGGTGGAGCGCGACCAGGCGTAGGGCAGCCACACCGCGGCGTCGGCGCGCGGGCGCGCGGGCGGCTCGCTGCTCGACGGGATGCGCCCGGCGGCGCGGTACTCCTCGGTCCAGCGCAGCGAGGCCGGGTGGCCGTGGAAGGCGCCCTCCTCGATGTGGAAGATCGGTGAGCTGGGCATCCAGTCGCCCTGGTTGTCGGTGGAGAACAGGTCGCCGGCCGAGTTCAGGCCGAGGCCGCAGGGGCTGCGCACGCCGCTCGCCACCGGGGTCACCTCGCCCTCGGGCGAGACCTTCAGGATCCAGCCGCGGTAGGGCGCCTTGGACAAACCGTGCCACCACTCCGGACTCCAGAAGCCGAGGTTCAGGGAGACGTAGAAGTTCCCGTCGGCGTCCACCGGCAGCCCGAAGGCGAACTCGTGGTAGTTGCCGGTCATGCCCCAGTCCTGGGTGATCGTGCGCACCTCGTCGCAGACGCGGTCGCCGTCGTGGTCGATCAGCTCGGACAGCTCGCCGCGCTGCAGCACGTAGATGCGCCCGTCGACCACGTTCAGGCCGAGGCCCTCGTGCAGGCCCTCGGTGAAGAGCTGCCACTCGGCGTCGGCCGGGTCGTCAGCAAGCGCGTTGGCCACCCACCACACGCGGCCGCGGCGGGTGCTGACGAGCGCGTCCGTGTCGTTGACGAAGGCGATGCCGCCGACCTCGACCACCTCGCCCTCGGGCGGGGTGTAGTACTCGACGGCGTAGGGGTGGGCCGGCTCCTGCGGGGCGGCCGGCGGGAGGGCCGGGGCGGCGGCCGACGAGATCAAGGCGAGGGCGGCGACGATCATCCTTCCAGCTCCGCGATCAGTTCCTGCTGCAGTTCGGTGGTCCAGCTCGAGGGCAGCAGCGTGGTGATCTCCACCCGCAGGCTGCCGCGGCGCAGCTGCACCTGCGAGGCCTCGGGCTGCTGGAGCAGCACCTGCAGGCCACGGTCGGCGGCGACGCCGACCACCACCGGCTGCTCCTCGGAGCCGCCGCGCAGCCAATAGGCCACGGGGCCGCCCGTGCCCTGGGCGAGCAGCATCTCGGCCGCGCCGCCGAGCAGGTGCAGCCGCAGGTCGACCTCGGCCTCGATCTCGAGCGTGCGGCGGTAGCCGGCCGCCTGGCCGGTGCTGGCGGAGGCGCCGCTCTCGCGGACTGCGGCGAGCTGCTCGCCGGCGGCGTCGTGCAGGGTGAAGGCCACCCAGGCGCGACCGCCCTCGATCCTGGTGCCGCGCAGGCGCGCGTGCAGCGGCCGGTTCCGCTCGTCGGCGAACAGCGCCGGCGGGGCGCCGCCGTCGAGCAGGTGCATCGGCTTGCCGAGCGGCTCCAGCGGGGTGCCGCCGCGGCCGCCCCAATCGCTGCGCCGCACGAAGGCGCCCTGCCGCACGGCGAGCAGCCGCACGCCGTCGGCCGCGTATTGCCAGCTGAGACCGTCGGTGCCGCCGATCAACAGGCCGCGCGGGTGATCGGACAGGCCTTCGGCCAAGGCCGGCAGGTGACCGCGGACGACCTGCGGCCGATCCCCCACTTCCAGCACCGCGGCCTCGTCGAGCTCGATCGGCGGCTCGGGCAGCAGGCCGATCAGGTGCTCGACCACGTTCCAGCGCTCCTGCTCGGACAGCGCCTCGGCGAAGCCCGGCATCGGGGTGCCGCCGATGCCGCTGGAGACGGTCCGGAACAGCGCCTGGCGAGTGTTGCCGAAGGAGAAGCCGCCGGCGCGGAAGTCGCGCGCCGGGCGGTCGAGCTTCACCGTGCCGTTGCCGTCGCCGTTGGCGCCGTGGCACATCGCGCAGGCGCTGGCGTAGACCTCGGCGCCGGAGCGGGCCGGAGCGGCGGGCGGAGCGGGCTCGTCGGAGCCGCCGCACGCCGGCAGGACCAGACCGATCGCGGCCAGGCGGAGGAGGTGGCGGGACATGGCGGCCCATCCTAGGCACGAGGCCGGCGGGCCGGCGGGCCGGCGGCTCAGCGGTGCAGCCAGGGATCGGCCGGCGTCACGGCCGGGTCGGGCACCTTCCAGGTGATCCGGTTCCAGGCCCAGCGGCGCTCGAAGTCGGCCGCGGTGACCGGCGGCGTGACCAGGTCCAGCAGCAGCAGCTCCAGGCAGGCGCGCTGCTGCGGATCGGCCTGGGGCAAGGCCTGCTCCAGCCACGGCAGCACCGCCGGCCCGAGCCGATAGAGCGCGGGCAGGGCGAGGATCGCGTCGGTCCGGTCGTGGTTGTCGCGCAGGTGCGGGATCAGCACCGGCGCCACCTCGTGGGTCCAGGCCACGCGGCCGGCCTCGCCCAGCAACACCGCAGCGAAGAAGCGCCGCTGCTCGTTCCCGCGGCTGCGCAGGGCCTCCAAGAGCTGGGGCTCGGCGTCGACCACGCAGGTCTGCAGGAATTCGTAGGCCCGGCGCACGGGCCAGTCCCCCCACCAGACCTGGGCGCCGCCGAGCTGATCCACGGCCGCGCCGAGCACCCGCTCGACCTCGCGCTGCGGCCAGGGCCAGGCTCCCTGCCGACGGTGAGCGCCATCGAGGAAGCCGATCAGCAGGGAGCCCGCCATGTCGGCTTGCTGAGCGTCGGACGAAGCGAGCGCCGCGAGCAGGGCCGCGGCCGTCGGCCCGCGATGGCCGAGCGCGGATTCCTGCTGCAAGCGGGCGGCGATGACCGGGCGAGCGCCGTTGGCGTTCCAGCGGATGCCGTCGTCTCGGAGCTGGTCGACCAGCTCGGGCGCCCGCATGTCGCGACAGCGATCGGGCCAGGCGGCGCGAGCCTGGCAGGGCAGCGGCTCGGCGAACAGGCCGAGCAGGAGCAGCGCGGAGGCCGCCAGGGGGAGGTCAGTCCAATAACGGACCCAGGGACGGGGAGATCGAAGAGCCACGCCAGTTTCTACCAGGATGACGGAGGGTGGCGAAAGGAGGCAGGCGAGGATCTCCCCATTTCGGCACCGCCCTGCCGAAAAGCGGAGCTCCGGCCGGTCCAGGCTGCCCGCCGCCGCTCGCGGCGGCCCCTCGCCTGCCCCGCGGCTGGCATGGCCCTTGCACCCGCCCCGCAGACCGGCCGGTGGGGAGTGCCCCGACGCCGAACTCGCGCGCTGAGGTAGACGCGGGCGCCCGCCCCGCCGGCACGGTCCTCCCCTCCACGCGCTCGGCGCCGAGGCTCAGCGGCCCATGGCGTCGAGGAAGGGGCGCAGGTCCTCGACCCGGGTCGGCTCGCCGTACGCCCGCTTGCCCGAGAAGTGGATCTGGCACGCGCCGGTCTCGGCCACCACCCGGGCGAGGTTGCCGGCCCTCACTCCTCCCCCCGGCATGATTTGGATCCGGTCGCCGGCAAGCCCGACCAGGCGCCGCAGCTCGGGAATCCCGGCCACGACCTCCGGCTCGCCGCCCGAGCTGAGCACGCGGCGGAAGCCGAGGCGGATCAGCTCCTCGAGGGCCTCCGCGCGGTCCACCAGCTCGTCGAAGGCGCGGTGGAAGACCAGCTCCATGCCCTGCGAGGCCGCCACCAGCCGCTCCAAGGCGGGCAGATCGAGCCTGCCGTCGGGCCGCAGGGCGCCGAAGACCACCGCCTCGGCGCCGGCCTGGCGCAAGGCCGGGGCCGACCGCTCCATCTCCACGATCTCTGCCTTTCCGTAGACGAAGTCCCCGCCACGCGGCCGCAGCATCGCCGCGACCGGCAGGCCCGCGGTGGCGCGAGCCTGGCGCAAGGCCTCCAACGGCGGCGTGACCCCGCCAACCGAGAGTTCGCCGCACAGCTCCACCCGGTCGGCCCCGGCGGCGGCGGCGGCGCGGGCGTCGGCGGCGGATTCAATGCAGACTTCGGCCAGCACGAGACCGGCGGCGGCCACGGAATTCGGATCGGGGGAGGGAGCAGCGGGCATGGATTGCCGATTCAAAATAGTCGGTCCGCGCCCGCCGCCCGCCACGGCATGGGGATTGCAACTCCCTGATTCCCGACCATGAGCCTCCGCACCCGCCTGATCCTGTTCTTCGCCGGCCTGACCGCCCTGCTCGGTCTGGCCGAGTGGTGGCTGGTCGCGGCGCTCACCGAGCGCCTGCAGGAGGAGCGGCGCCAGGACGCGATCGCGGTCGGCGAGGCCATCTTCAGCCAGCTCGGGCTGAGCACCGAGCTGCCCGAGACCAGCTTCCTGCTCAGCGGTCGGGTCGACGCCCCCCTGGAGGGCGCCGGGGTCATCCTCGGCGGGCGCGAGATCGAGCCGGCCGAGCTGCTGCGCCGGATCGAGGCCGGGGAACGGATCGAGGGTTGGGAGCAGCTGAACGCGGAAGAACGGCGGCACTTCACCGAGATGGTGCGAGACTTGGCCGATGCGGTCGAGCGCGGCGAATTGCCGACGAGAGCGCTCCCCGGTCCTGGCCTCGGCCTCCCGCCGGACGCGGTGATCCTGGACACCGAGTTCCCGCCGCCGGACTGGATCGGCGGCCCGGGGGTCAACGAGTCGATCATGATCCAGGTCTTCTCCCCCAGAGTGGTCGACGCCGCCCGCGAGCCGGTCGCCCACCCCTTCCCGCTGCCGCTGCCCGGCGAGGAGCCTGGCCTCCGCCTGGAGGCCTTCCGCTCGCGCCTGCTGCTCGGCAGCGGCGCGATCCTGCTGCTCGGCATGGCGGTGGCCGCCTTCGGCGCTCATCACATCTCGGTGCCGCTGCGCCGCCTGGTGCGGACCGCTCACCAAGTCGAGGACGGCCAGCTCGGCGCCACCGTCGAAGGCGGCGGCAGCGGCGAGGTCGGCGAGGTCCTGCGCGCCTTCAACTCGATGTCGGAGCGCCTGTCGGAGCTGCAGGACGAGGCGGAGCGCTTGCGCGAGCAGGCCCACCTGACCGAGCTCGGGGAGCTGGCGCGCGGCCTGGCCCACGCGATGCGCAACCCGCTGCACGTGCTGCGCCTGTCCGCCCAGAGCCTCCAGGAGGACCAGGGCGACCCGACCCGACGCGCCGAGCTCGCCGCCTCGATGGAGGCCCAGGTCGCCCGCGTGGACCGCACCCTGCGCAGCCTGTTGGCGCTCTCCAGCAGCGGCCGCGGCACGCTCGAGGCGGTGCCGATGGACGACCTGTGCCGCGACGTCGCGCTCGAGCTGATGCAGAGCGCGGGGGGAGGACCGACGGTGCAGGTGGAGGCGCCCGAGCCGCCGCCGACCCTGCGCGGGGTGCCGGCCGAGCTGCGCGCCCTGGTGCACGTGCTGGTCGTCAACGCGGCCGAGGCCTCGCCGCCGGAGCTGCCGGTGCTCGTGCGGCTGGCGGCCACCGACTCCGGCTGCCGGGTCGAGGTGCTGGACTGCGGCCCCGGCGTTCCGCCCGAGCACCGCGAGCGCCTGTTCACCCCCCACTTCACCACCAAGGAGCAGGGCGCCGGCCTCGGGCTCTACCTGGCCCAGCGCATCGCCACCAGCCGCTATCGCGGCGCCTTACGGCTGGAGGAGCGCGGTGGCGGCGGAGTCCGCGCCGTGCTCGAGCTGCAGGCGCCGAGCGGAGGAGAGCAGGAGCATGCCTGAGCGGGCGAGCATCCTGCTGATCGAGGACGAGGCCGCCCAACGCGAGCTGGTCGGCGAGCTGCTGCGCGGCGCTGGCTACGGCGTGACCGAAGCCGGCAGCGGCGAGCAAGGCCTGGAGCTGCTGGAGAGCTGCGCCCCCGAGCTGGTGCTGTGCGACTGGAAGCTGCCCGGCATCGACGGCATGGAGGTGTTCCGGCGGCTGCGCGAGCGGGCCCCAGGCGTGGCCTTCGTGATGGTCTCGGCCTACGGCACCATCGCGCGTGCGGTCGAGGCGGTGCGCGACGGCGCCGACGACTACCTGGCCAAGCCCTTCGAGCGCGACACCCTGCTGCTGGCGGTCGAGCGCGGCCTGCGCGCGCGGCGATTGGAGGACGAGAACCGCCGCCTGAACCGCGAGCTGTCCGAGCGCGACCGGCTGGTCGGCCTGATCGGGCGCGCGCCGGGCATGCAGCGGGTCTACGGCACGCTCGAGAAGGTGGCCGAGACCGAGGCCACGGTGCTGTTCTTGGGTGAGAGCGGCACCGGCAAGGAGCTGGCGGCGCGCGCGCTGCACGCCTTGTCGGCGCGGCGGGAGGCGGCCTTCGTGGCGGTGAATTGCGCCACGGTGCCGGAGGGACTGGCGGAGGCGGCCTTCTTCGGCGCGCGCAAGGGCGCCTACACCGGGGCCGACCGCGACCGGGAGGGCTACTTCCAGGCCGCCGGCGGCGGCACCCTGTTCCTCGACGAGGTCGGCGAGCTGCCGCTCGAGCTGCAGGCCAAGCTGTTGCGCGCGCTGCAGGAGCGCCGGGTGACGCCGGTCGGCGAGGTCGACGAGGTCGCGGTCGACGCCCGCCTGATCGCCGCCACCAACCGCGACCTCGAGGCGGAGGTCGCCGCCGGGCGCTTCCGCGAGGACCTCTACTACCGCCTGGCGGTGGTCCCGGTGCGGATGCCGCCGCTGCGGGAGCGGCGCGAGGACCTGCCGATGCTGATCGAGCACCTGACCGCGGCCGCGGTGCGGCGGCACGCTTGCGCCCGCCCCGAATTCCCGGCGGCGGTCACGCGCCGCTTGCTCGACCTGCCCTGGCCCGGCAACGTGCGCGAGCTGGCCCACGCCCTCGAGCGACTGGTGCTGCTCGCCGAGGGCGGCAGGGTCAGCCTGGACGATCTGCCCGAGGCGCCCGGCGCCGGCGCGGGCGCCGGCTTCCGGCTCGGGCCGCAGGGCCTGGATTGGGACCAGCACGAGGCCGATCTCCTCCGCCAGGCGCTCGAGTTGGTGCGGGGCAACCGCACCCAGGCCGCCAAGCTGCTCGGCATGCCCTACAAGGCCTTCCTCTACCGGGTCGAGAAGCACGGAATCCTCGGCGGCGACGGCGGCGGCAAGGCCCGAAGCTGATCTCCCGCAGGCGGGAGGGGCCTCCCCAAATCGGGAAGCGCGGTCGAGAGCGGACCGCAGCTGCGCCGCCGCGAGGGCCCCCACGCCGACCGGAACGGCGCGACGGCTTTGGCACGCCCATTGCATTCCTTGGGCACCATGAAGCATGAACTCCTCTCCCTGATCCTGGCGACTGCGGCGGCCCCGGCCCTCGCGCAGGAAGCCACCCTGAAGGTCGGCGACCCCGCGCCGGCGTTAGACGTCGAGCACTGGATCAAGGGGGATCCCGTGAGCGCCTTCGAACCCGGCCAGTGTTACGTGGTCGAGTTCTGGGCCACCTGGTGTCCGCCGTGCAAGGACAGCATGCCGCACCTGTCGGAGCTGCAGGACGAGCTCGGCGAGCAGATCGTCATCATCGGTCTCAGCGACGAGCCGCTCGAGGTGGCGAAGGCCTTCCTCGACAAGCCGGAGTGGGCGGCCAAGACCCGCTACACCCTCGGCACCGACCCGGACCGCTCGGTCTACGCCGACTACATGGACGCCGCCAAGCAACTCGGAATCCCGACCTCCTTCCTGGTCGACGGCGAGGGCAAGATCGCCTGGATCGGGCATCCCGTGGGCATGGACCGGCCGCTGCGCGAGATGCTCGGGCTGGAAGTCGGCGAGGATGCAGGGCCGGGCATGGAGATGGACCCCGCCATCCTCGAGATGATGAACCAGGAGTGGTCGAGCACCCCGGCCGCCAAGGTCTGGTTGGACAAGGCCGACGCCGCGCTCGCGGCGCCCGGCTGGCGCTGGGACTTCGAGCAAGGCACCACGGTGAAGATGGGGACTCCCGGCGGCGAGATGGAAGAGCTGCCCATCACGCGCACCGGCAGCGTCGAGCGGGCCGGCGAGCAGGGCACGCGCATCGACGCGGTCCAAGCCATGGAGATCCCGATGATGCCTGAGCCGATGGAGCAGCAGGCGACCGTCGTGCTGCGCGACGGCGTCTGGTACATGGAGGCGGACCCGATGATGCCGATGGAGCCGCGTGAACTGAAGAGCATGACGGCGGCGGAAGGCGAAGCCCTCGCGGAGGAGTTCGGCGCCATGATGGCCACCCCGCCGGCGATCGCGCCCTTCTTCGATCCGCACCCGCGCCACGCCGACCCCGCGGCGACCTTGAGCGCCATCCACGAGCTGTGCGCGCTCGACCTGGCCGAGGAGGGCGAGGCGGTGGTGGTGCTGCGCGGTGAGGGTTCGCCGATGCTGGGCGCCGGCAACCCGGAAGGCGGCATGCCCGCGCCCACCACCGTGGAGCTGCGCCTCGACCGCGCCACCGGGCGGCCGCTGACCCTGGTCATCGGCGACGCCGAGGAGCCGGACTTCCAGATGGACTTCTCGAACTTCGCCGAGCTGGGCGAGCTCGATCCTGCCCGCTACGAGCTCAATCCGGAGGGCAAGGAGCTGCCGAACCTGGCCGACTCGATCCGCGAGCAGCTCGAGATGATGCGCGCGATGGCGCCGGGCGGCGGCGGCGGTGACGACGACGAGTTCTAATCCGGATCCGGGTCCTCGTCGATCCCCCTGACAAAGCGCCGGCGCCCCCCTGGACGCCGGCGCACCTCATTTAGCGGGCTGGATCAGCCCACGCAATAGAGTCCATTGGATAGCGCGACCAGGGCGCCGAAGGTCGGCGGGCCGGTGGTCTCGGCGGCCTGGACATAGGCCACTGCCACGGCCAAGGGCACCGAGGCGGTCAGGCTGCCGGTGCCGGCGTTCATCGCCAGGGGCATGCCGGGATAGAAGGCGGTGCTCACCACCAGCTCGCCCTGCGGCAGCGCCAGGCTGCCGGCGGCCGGCGCGGCCACCAGGTAGAGGGCGCTGCCGGGGTTGTGCCCGCTGGCGGTGAAGGTGATCGAGCTCCCGGGCGCGAAGTCGGTGCTGGTCAGCGCCAGGGTGTTGTTGCTGTGGCCGTAGGCGAAGGCGTTGCGCGGGCCGGCCAGCATCTTCATGTGGAAGCTGGCCCAGGGCACCCCGCTGAACCAGTAGCAGCCGGTCCAGACGGCGGCCGGATCATCCCAGTAGAAGAAGTTCTGGTTCCCGGTGCCGCAGCCGTTGAGCAGGACCGGATTCGGACACGGCAGGCTCAGGATCGGCCCCGTGTTGTTCATCAGGCTGAGCCCGGGGTTGGCCCCGAAGGCCCAGCCGAAGCTGCGGTCGGCGACCCCGGACTCGGTGGTGCGGAACATCGCCGCGGGGTCGGTGGTGCACTCGAAGCCGCCTTCCAGGTCGACGCTCACCGCCCAGCACTGGGTGTTGCCGGTCGAGCTCAGCGGCAACCCGGTGATGGTGTAGTCGCAGGTCGAGGCCGGCGGCGCGGTGCAGGGCACGTAGTCGTCGTAGAAGACGATCCGGATGCCGCTGCTATTGGCGGTGGGGTCGAGGTCGGCGGAGCAGTAGGCGAAGTCGAAGCCGTTGAGCTGGTCGACCGCCAGGGCGTTGCTGTCCTGGATCATGCCTTCATCGATCCAGAGGTGATTGGCGTTGGTGGCGAAGCTGTTGCCCACCCAGGAGAAGTAATTGCCCTGGGTGGTGCAGTTGTAGAGCACCCGCGTGCCGCGGCGGTGGGCGGCGCCGCTCCAGGTGCTGGTCGCGAGCTGGTATTCGCCGAGGTACTGCACCGGCGTAGCGCCGATCTCCTGCACCGGTTGGGACTGCTGCGCGGAGAGGCCTGCGCTGAGGACAAAGACCGCCAGGCAGGCGAAGGAACTTCGGAATTGCATCGGTTTCTCCGTGATACGGGGGGAAGGAAGAGGAGCCGCCCGCTGCCCGCGGGGGAGAAACCGGTGTGGCGCAGCTCCGAGCGCGTCGATCAGGATGTGCGGAAAGAGGCGCGGATCGCTTCGTACCCTTCCAGGCTGCCGACGTCGTGCCAGGGTCCGGCGAGCGGCGCAGCGTGGACGGGTCCGCGGGCGACCAGCCAGGCGATGAAGTGGCCGGGAGCGTCGGGATTGCCGCCGGCCGTCAAGTACTGCGACACCAGCCGCGGCAGGTCGGCGGGGAGAAAATAGACGCCGATCGCCGAGTGGCCGCCGCGCGGGTCCTCGGGCTTCTCACGGAAGGCGAGCACGCGGCCGTCCGCATCCAGCTCGACGTCGCTGTAGGTGCGCGGCGGCACCGGCGGCGGCACCTCGCGCACCAGCAGCAGCGGCTCGCCGTGCCGACGGTAGCGAGCGGCGTAGTCGCGCAAGCCGAAGTCGAGCAGGTTGTCGCCGGCGGCGACCAGGTAGCCGCCCGGACTGCCCTCGGGGAAGGCCTCGAGGGCCAGCGCCAGGTCGGCGATGGCGCCGCGCAGCTCGTGGTCCTCGCGCGCGCCGTTGGCGACGACGTGCAGCGGAACCGGACAGCCGACCCGCTCGGACCAGGCGTGGAATCCGGCCTCGAAGCGGGCGTTCACCACCACTGCCGCCTCCTCGACGCCGGCTTCGAGCGCCTGGCGCAGCAGGCGGCTGAGCAAGGGCTCGCCCCCCACCTCGAGCAGCGGCTTGGCGCGGTCGCGGGTCAGCGGATACATGCGGGTGGCGAAACCCGCGGCCAGGAGGACCGCCTTCACGCGCCGCTCCCGTCGCTGGCGCCTGCCCCGCCGCTCGCCGCCGGCCGGCCGCAGACCCGCGGGCGCAGCCACTCGAAGCCCTCCGCTCGGTAGGCCGCCTCGATCGCGCCCCGGTCCTCGGTGCCGTCCATCACCACCAGCGCCGCCCCACCCGAGCCGCAGAACTTGGTGGCTGCGCCGAGCTCGCGGCCGATCTCGATCAGCCGCCGGTCGCGCGGACCGATCGGGAAGATCGCGGCGCGCAGGTCGAAGTTGAGGTTCACGCTCTCCTTCAAGGCGCCGTAGTCCCCGGTCTGCAGCGCGTCCAGGGCCTGAGCCGCCAGCGGGCGGAAGCGGGCGAGCACCTCGTGCACCGCGGGATCCCCCTGCTGCCAGCGGGCCCACACCTCGTCGTGGACCTGCCCGGAGGGGCGGCCCGGGGCCGGATCCCAGGCCAGGCCGAGCGGCGGCAACAGGGCCGGGTCGAGGGGCTCGCAGGCGCCGGGCTCGAAGGGCTCGGCGAAGTCCATCCACAGCAGGCCGCCATGAGCCTGGATCAGGCGGTCCATCGGGCCGGAGCGGATGCCGAGGCGCTCGTTCTCGGTCCGCCACGCCAGCTCGGCCAGGCGCCCCGGCGACAGCTCTACCCCGGCGCGCACGGCGAAGGCGCGGAGCGCGGCGATCACGATCGCGCTCGAGCCCGACAAGCCCGCCTGGCGAGGCACCTCGCTGCGGAAGTTGGTGGAGAAGCAGGGCGTGGCGCCGAGGTCGGCCGCGGCGCCTGAACCGGTCGCCTTCCTCACGCAGGTGGCGCTGCCGTCGGGAGTCGCGCCCCCGTCGGGAGCGGCGCACCATTCGGCCCAGGCCGCCTCGAGCAGCGGCGAGGGCCAGTCCGCAGCTCCGCCCTCTACGAGCTCGACCTCGGCCTCGAAGGCGTCGAAGCAGAAGCCGATGCCGCAGCCGCCGTAGAGGTCGGATGGGTTGCCGATCAGGCCGGCGCGGGCGTGGGCG
>CAZXTO010000069.1:0-13160 GCA_964643675.1 uncultured Planctomycetales bacterium | reverse complement strand
GCCTCCGCCGCCGCCGCCGGCCCCGGGAGGGGTCGGGTCGGACAGGGAACCGATGTTGCCGCCGGTGCAGGCCCCCGCGCAGAGCAGGACGGCCAGCGCCGGGAGCGTCCGGAGGACGGTCGCCTGGGTGGAAGGGCGGTTCATGAGCGCATCTATAATGACGCGGATGCGCCTCGGTTTCCGCCCCGAATTCCCCGCGAATCGGCTCCGGCCGCTGCTGCCGGCCCTGCTGCTCGCCGCCTGCCAGGCCCCGGACCCGGCCGAAGCGGATCCTGGCCCGCCGGCCCAGCAGGAATCGGCGCCGCCGGCCGCCCCGGACGAGCTCGAGCTGGCCCGGCAGGCCGTGGCCGAGGGCGACTACCACCGCGCCCTCAACCGGATCGAGGACGCCCGCGAGGACCACGGCGAGGACCCCGCCTATTGGATGTACTACGGCGACACCCTGCTGGCCTTCGTCGAGCAGCAGATCGCCACCGGCCAGGCCCACCCGGGCGTCATCGAGGGCAGCTTCCTCGACGCCGACCACGCCTACGCCCGCGCCGCCGAGCTGGACCCGGCCGCCTGGGAGCCGGCCTATGGCCAGGCCCGCGGCCGCCGGCGCAGCGGCGACTTCGCCGGCAGCTGGGAGGCGGCGGCCTCGGTCTGGGAACGGATCCAGGGCCAGGACGTCGACCCGGCGGTGTTGCTCGAGCTGGGCCGGGCCGGCCTGGGCCTGACCGCCGAGCGGGTGCAGGCCGGCCAAGGGGTGCCGCGGGCGGCGCGCCTGGCCGAGCAGATCCTGGAGGCGGCGCGCGCGGCCGGCGCCGGCGAGGCCACCGTCGTGCTGTCGGACCTGCTGGCCTGGCAGGACCTGCGCGAGGACGCCCGCCGGGTGCTGGTGGAAGGCCTGTCGCTGCAGCCGCGCGACCAGACCGCCCTCGACCGGCTCAAGAACCTCGACTCGGCCGACCCGGCGGCGCTGGTGAACGACCTCGAGCTGGTCCGCCGCGAGCAGCCCGGCGACGCCTACCTGCTGTGGTTCCTCGGCGAAGCGCGCTACCTGCAGCACCTGAACGCGATCGCCAGCGGCGACTTCCTGATCGGCTACGAGGCGATCGACCGGGCCGAGGAGTGCTTCCTGCAGTCGATGGCGCTCGAGGAGGGCTTCGCCTCCAGCTGCGCCGACTGGCTGTTCCTGGTCCGCAACGCGCGCGGCTGGGCGCTGTGGAACGAGGGCCGGGTCGACGACGCCGCCCAGGCCTTCCTGGCCTCGCTCGAGGCCGCCCCCGAGCGGCTCGAGCCGGAGCCCAGCCAGGGCAGCCTGCGGCTCGGGATCGAGGCCGTGCTCGGCCACTATTTCGCCCGCTCCCGCGACATGGTGAAGGCGCGGGCCTTCCTGCGCCGGGTCACCGCCTGGCACGACCAGGAGGCGATGTGGTGGAACAACCTCGGCCTCGCCTGCCGCGACATCGCCGAGCCCCAGGTGCGCCGCGGCGCCGAGCTCGAGGACGAGCTCCTGGAGCTGTTCGAGGAGTCCTGGACCGCCTACTCCCGCGCCGTCGAGCTCGCGCCCGACGACCCCAACATCGTCAACGACCGCGCCCTGATCGCGGTCTACTACCTCGACCACGACCTCGAGCTCGCCGAGCGCGAGCTGCGGCGCGCGATCGAGGTCGGCAGCGCCGCCATCCAGGATGTCGACCGCGAGGCCGAGCCCGAAGCCTGGCAGCGCATGGACATGGCCATCGGCGACGCCTGGGAGAACCTGGCCTACCTCGACCTGGTCCGCTACCAGCGCATCGACCGCGCGCCCGGCTTCCTGGAACAAAGCAGCCAACACTTCCCGTGGGAGAACCGTGGCGGGGTGCAGATGCTGCGCGGCGTCCTGGCCGAGCTGCAGGCCGCAGAGGGCGGCCAAGCCCCTGAAACCGAGGCCGCCGACACCGATAACTGAAATCATGCTTCTCGCTCCCCTGCTCCTGTTCTGCGCCCAGGCGGTCGACGTCGAAGAGTTGACCCGCAAGGGCCTCGCCGAGCTGCGCCAGGTCGAGGCCGACGTGGCCGCCGGCAAGCTCACCGGCCTCGACATCGCCGGCGCCTTCTTCAACGCCTCCCTGACCCTGCGCGAGGCCTGCGAGGCCGGCGGCGCCGCCCCCGAGGCCTACGAGGCCTGGAGCGAGGCGCTGCTCAACGCCGGCGAGCTGAAGAAGTCCCAGGGCGCGGTCGAGATGGGCCTGGAGGCCCACCGCGGCTCGCTCCTGCTCCAGCTCCAGCACGGCCGCGTGCTGGTCTCCCGCGCCGGCCAGACCTCCGGCGAACAGCAGCAGGAGCTGTGGAGCCAGGCCCAGGCGGTCTACACCGAGGCCTCGAAGCTGGACAAGAAGGCGGTCGACGCCTGCCTGCGCCTGGGCGAGGTGATGGTCTACCTGGGCGAGTTCGACGGCGCCAAGGGCGCCTGGAAGGAGGCGCTGCGGCGCGACCAGGACAAGGTCGACCTCGGCGTGATGGTGCAGTGGCTGCCGCACGCGCAGTCCTGCGAGCTGCTCGACGCCATGCTGGCCAAGAAGGGCGGCGAGGACGCCCTGCTGCTCTGGTACCGCGGCATGGCCGGCTACTACAGCCTGTTCAAGGCCCCCTCTGACGAGCTGTGGAAGGCCTGCAAGGGCGACTTCGAGAAGGCGCTGAAGGTCAACCCGGCCTACGACAGCAGCTGGTTCTTCCTCGCCGCCGGCGCCGAGTTCTACGCCGGCCACCTGAACGGGCAGGGCGACGAGGGCGGCGCCAACCGCATGTGGCGCGAGGCCGGCATGGCCTGGGCCGAGTACCTGGCCGGCAACGCCGGCAACCAGCAGCTCAACGCCCTGGCCGGCATGGCCGACGGCGGCCAGGAGTACGTCGACAAGATGAAGTGGTATGGCGCGAGCATCGCGCCGCGCCAACCGGCGCTGGCCCAGAAGCTGTTCGTCTGGGTCACCCGGGCCCGCCCCCAGGACCCGGAAGCCTGGAACAACCTGGCCCTGATCTACCGCGACACCGGCCAGGCCAAGGAGTCGCTGCAGGCCTACGAGGCGGCGCTCACGCTTCAGCCCGACGACCCGCAGGTCATGAACGACCTGGCGGTGATCCTGCACTACTACCTCGAGACCGAGGACGCCCGCGCCGCCGAGCTCTACCGCAAGGCGATCGTCCGGGCCGAGGAGATGCTGGCCGGCGAGCTCGAGGAGCGCGACCGCATCGAGACCGCCTTGCGCGACGCCAAGCGCAACCTCGGCAAGCTCGAAGCCGGCAACCGGGTCAATAACTAGCGGCGCCTCGCGCGCCGACGCCGCCGGCCGGGAATTCCCGGCCGGCGGCAGCTAGACTGAGCCGGCCCCCGCGACGCGAGGGAGCAATCAAGGCATGAGGATCCTCATCGGCGGTGAAGACGACATCGCCTTCCGCCTCGCGGAAGCGCTGATGGTCGACCACGAGGTCACCCTGGTGTGCCCGGAGGAGGCCAAGGACGCCAAGACCGACCGCCTCGACGTCGAGCTGGTGTACGGCGACATGACCGGCGCCGACGCGCTGCAGGCCGCCCACGCCAACCGGGTCGAGCTGTTCATCGCCTGCTCGCCCGAGGACGAGCGCAACCTGGTGTCCTGCGTCACCGCCAAGCGCCTGGGCGCGCGGCGCACCACCTGCTTCCTGTTCCGGCGCGGCGCCCGCACCTCCGAGAAGGACGTGCGCGCGCTCGGCGCCTCGCTGGGCATCGACTCGCTGGTGCTGCCGGCGCAGCGGCTGTCGCGCGAGATCCTGCGCATCGTGGCAGTGCCGGGCGCGCTCGAGGTCGAGGCCTTCGAAGGCGGCCGGGTCCGCCTGGTGCGGCGCGCGGTCGAGGAGGGCGCCTTCATCACCAGCGGCCCGCTCAAGGACATCGGTGTGCCGAAGGGCGTGGTGCTGGTCATGGCGCGGCGCGGCGAGGAGGTCTTCATCCCCACCGGCAAGGCCCACTTCCAGCCGGGCGACCAGATCACCGCGATGGGCAACCTGGCCGGCATCAATCGGCTGCTGGCGCGCTACCTGCGCACCGGCGCCAGCGCCCGCCAGTCGCGCCGGGCCACCGTGGTCGGCGGCGGCGTGGTCGGCTTCGCGGTCGCCAAGGGCCTGGAGGAAGCCGGCTGGGAGGTCAAGGTGATCGACTCCAACCGCAAGCGCTGCGACGAGATCGCCGCCCAGCTCAAGTGCATGGTGCTGCACGGCGACGGCACCGACCTCGACCTGCTCGAGGAGGAGCACATCGACGAGAGCTCGGTGCTGGTGGCGGTCACCAGCAACGACGAGAAGAACCTGCTGATCTCGCTGATCGCCAAGCAACACCTCGGCGTGCCGCGGATCGTCACCCGGGCCGACAACCCGGTCAACGAGCGCCTGTTCGAGAAGGTCGGCATCGACGTGGTGCGATCGGCCCGCGGCGCCGCCATCAACAGCGTGGTGCGGAACGTCGCCGCGGCCCAGACCGACCTGCTGGCCGAGCTCGAGCACGGCGACGTGGTCGTGCTCCGGCTCGAGGTGCCGGCCCACCGCGAGGCCAAGCCGCTGTACGAGATGCACGCGCCGGTGTTCGCGATCGTCGGCTCGATCCTGCGCGAGGGCCAGGTGATCATCCCGCAAGGCGGCGACGAGATCCGGGGCGGCGACCGCCTGCTGGTCTTCTGCAGCCGCGAGGACGAGGACAAGGCCCGGCGCTTCTTCCAGCGCTTCGAGCTGTAGGCGACGATGCGGCTGGCGCTGGTCCTGGGTCTGGTCGGACGGCTGCTGCGGGCCTTCAGCCCCGCCTTCCTGCCGCCGATGGTGCTGGCGCTGGTCGACGGCGCCAACCAGATGGCCTTGGAGTTCCTGGCCGCCGGCGGCGCCGCCTTCGTCATCGGCACCCTGCTCGGCCAGCGCCGGGTGCAGGCGGTCTCCTTCCGCCGCAGCGAGGCCCTGGCGGTGGTGGCCTTCACCTGGCTGGTGGTGGCCAGCTTCGCCGCCATCCCCTATCTGTTCGTCGGCCTGTCGCCGATCGACGCGCTGTTCGAGTCGATGTCCGGCTTCACGACCACCGGCGCCACCGTGTTCCAGGAGCAGCACTGGGGCTTCGATCGCGCCTTGTTCCTGTGGCGGGCGATGACCCAGTGGTTCGGCGGCGTGGGCGTGATCGCGCTGTTCATCGTGGTGCTGCCGCACCTCGGCGTGGGTGGCCGCCAGCTGTTCTTCGCCGAGGCCAGCTCGGCGACGAGCGAGTCGATCGCGCCCAAGATCCAGGGCGTGGCGATGCGGATCTGGATCCTCTACGTCTTCCTGACCCTGCTCCAGACCTCGCTGCTCTACCTGATGGCGGGCATGCCCTTCTTCGACAGCATGTGCCACGCGCTGACGACGATGCCCGCCGGCGGCTTCTCGCCCAACCCCGAGTCGATCGCCGGCTACGCCGACGCCGCCGCCTACCCCGGCTACGACGCCGCGCTCGGCGAGTGGATCATCACCGTCTTCATGCTGATCGCCGGCATGAGCTTCCCGCTGCTGTGGGTCGGCCTGGTCGGCCGGCCGTGGAAGATCTTCAAGGACGGCGAGGCGCTGTTCTACCTGATCGCCACCGCCCTCGGCGCCACCGGCGTGGCCCTGGTCCTGGCCCAGGGCATGCCCGGCATCGAAGGGGTCCGGACCGCGCTGTTCCAGTGCGCCAGCCTGATCTCCAGCACCGGCTACGCCAGCACCGACTACAACCTGTGGGCCGACGGCGCCCGCGTGATGCTGGTCTTCGTGATGCTGGTCGGCGGCTGCGCCGGCTCCGCCGCCGGCGGCGCCAAGGCGGTCCGCAACCTGGTGGCGCTCAAGTTCCTGTACCGCGAGCTGACCCGGGTGCTGCACCCGCGGGCGGTGATCCCGCTGCGGCACAAAGGAGCCGTGATCCCCGAGGCCATCCTGCGCGCGGTGCTGACCGTGGTGGCGCTCTACCTGATCGGCTACGTCTTCGTCGGCACCCTGCTGGTGCTGCTCGGCGCCGACCTGGTGACCGGCTTCACCGCCTCCCTGGCCTGCCTGGGCAACATCGGCCCGGGCTTCGGGCCGACCGGCCCGATGGGGAGCTTCGGCGAGTTCGGACCGGCCTCGAAGTCGATCCTGATCGTGGCGATGTGGGCGGGGCGGCTCGAGGTGGTGACGGTGATGGCGCTGCTGCACCCGGACGTGCTGAAGAAGATCCGCTGGCGGGGCCAGACCCACCCCCTCTAGAGACTGGCCCCCTTGGGTGGTCCTCGCCCCGGCGCCAGGCCCCCGGCGGACGCGGCGCGCCGGCCATCCTCCCGCGCCGGGCCTCGCCGGGAGCCTGATTTCCGCCCGAAACCCTGGCCTCGCATGGGGTTCCGTTAACTGCAGGACCACGGATGGGGGCCAGCTCCCCCAGGGAGGTGGGCGCCCTCCTGCCCGCCCCGGGAATTAAGCACCAAAACTATGGCGGAATCCCCCTTGCACCCCCTCCCCCGCGACCTAATCCCCGCTCGATGACCGATCAATTCACCACCGACACCCCGATCGGCGACATCGCCGTCGCTCTCCCGCCCGCGATCGGCGTCTTCGAGCGCCTGGGCATGGACTACTGCTGCGGCGGCGACCGCAGCCTGGCCGACTCCGCCCAGGCCGCGGATGTCGACCCCGCGCTCGTCCTGACCGAGTTGGCCGGGCTCCAACGCCAGCCGGACGACCGCGACTGGGCCGGGGCGCCGCTGCCCGAGCTCATCGACCACATCGTCGCCACCCACCACCAATACCTCCAGGAGGCGCTGCCGGCGCTGTGGGAGATGATCCGCAAGGTGGTGAACGCCCACGGCGAAAACCACCCCGAGCTGGAGCAGATCCGGCGGGTGATGGGCGCCCTGTTCCAGGAGCTGGACCTGCACCTCCAGAAGGAAGAACAGATCCTGTTCCCGATGATCAAGGAGCTGGTCACCCCGGCCGCCGCCGGCGGCGCGCCGGTCGGGTGCCCGTCCGGTCCGGAAGGGCCGATGGCGGTGATGGAGTCCGAGCACGACAACGCCGGCGCCGCCCTGCGCGAGCTGCGGCGGCTCAGCGAGGACTACCGGCTGCCGGAGGGCGCCTGCACCACCTACCAGGCCTTGTACGCCGGCCTGCAGGACCTGGAGCGGGACCTCCACCAGCACATCCACCTGGAGAACAACCTGCTCCACAAGCGGACCCGCGAGCTGCTCGGCGTCTGAGCTGGTGGAGGTCGCGCCGACCGGGTCCGCCCTCCGGGGCGGACCCGGCCCCGTTTCAGGCTCCCTGCAGCTCGCCGACGGTCTCGGCGACCTCGTTCAGCTTCTGGTAGTAGGCCAGGTCGCAGTGCCCGGCCTCCCGGACACCCTGCAGGAAGTCCTCATAGTCGAGGTCGGCCGCCAGGCTTCCCAGCAGCTCCTGCCAGGCCGGGCGCGGCAGCGCCAGGTGCCAGCCGGCCGAGCGTGTGCCGCGGATCGGAGCGGTTGCCAGGGCCGGATAGGCCCGCTGCAGGTTCATGAGGTGGCTGCGGCGGCGGCAAGCCAGGTGAATTGGCCCCTGGTCGCCGCCGGCGCTGGCCGGCGCCGAGGCCTCGAAGTAGCCGAATCGGGTGAAGATCCACACGCCCCGATAGCGGCCGCTCCCGCCTCTCCACCAAGGACAAAATCCGGCCCCGCCGGGATTGCCGGCCGGATATCCAGACCTAAGGTCCTGCTACGCCGGCGAGGACCGGGGCGGCCACGGCCTCCCTGGATCAGGTTGAGGGCCGACAGCGCGAAGCGCTGCTCCACGACGACGCCCGTGCGAGTACGTCCCGAGCTGGGCGGGAAGCAGGGGAACGGCCGCATCGGCCTCCCCGGACCGGCCGGCGGCGGCGGCGCGGTCAGCGATCCTGGGAGAACTCGCGCAACAGGGCGGCCAGTTCAGGCAGGGCATCCAAGGCAGCGCCGTAGTCCCGCTCCCGGATCCTCAGCTCACCGTCCCGGTCCTCGACCGCCTCGAAGTGCTGATTCCACCAGGCCTGGAGGGCGGGATCCTGGCTCAGGGCCAGCGCGGACTGGGCGACGTCCTCGACCTCGTAGGACCAGAGGTCCTCGTCCTCGATCATGACGTCGATCCGTCGGGCGAGGAAGGCGGCCAGCTCCGGGTTCCGGTGCCCGGCGAGTCCGTCGAGCAGGGTCAGCTCGTGGAAGCCATCGGCGGGTCGCAGCAGCAGCGCGTTAACCAGGCGGTCCTTCTGCTCCCTGGTGAGGTGGCTGGCGAAGTCCTCGAATTCGAGTTCTCCGTAGGCCATGGGCACGGTCCGCTCGGGGTAGAGATCCATGACCCCCTCGCCGAAGGTCCCGCGGGTCTCGATGGTCCGCACCAGCCATTCGAGGGTGGCCTCGAAGCGCTGGCCGGGGTCCGCGATCCCCTCGAGTTCCTGCCAGGCGCGGATGCGGCCGAGGTAGTCCTGGAGTTCATCGCCGTCGAGTTCCTTGGCGCCATAGGAGAGGGCTACGGTCCGCCACTCCCCGTCCTCCTGAACGAGGAAGACGAGGGTGCGCTTCCCGGCGTAGAACCGCGCCGGTGTCGGGCAGATCATGTTCGCCTCGAAGTGGACCGCGATCTCATCCGGGGCCTCGCCGAGCAGGGTCCGCTCGATCACGAGGCGGGCCGGGGTGTCGACCGGAAGCTGGCGCGGACCATCCCGGCCTTCGTAGAACTCCGGCTCCCCCTGTGGCACGGCGACGGCGATGAGGTCCGCGTGTTCGCAGAGCTCGCGCAGGGGAACCGGAACGATCGGGTACTCCGGCGCGTGGTCAGTGCCCGAGCCGAGAGCGAGAAAGAGGGCGATTCCAGTCAGCATGGGAAACTCCTGGTGGCAGCCCCAGCCTAGGCCGGCTCGGGGCGCGGGTTACCCTGCGAACGACGCGGCCGAGCCACCCGTTCAAAAAACCTGGCCACGCTCAGCGGGCGCCGAGCGACCTCAGCCGATCACGCCGTGCTTCTTGCCGACCTTCACGAAGGCGGCGACGGCCTTCTCGAGGTGGTGCGGCTCGTGGGCGGCGCTGATCTGGACCCGGATGCGGGCCTGACCGCGTGGCACCACCGGGAAGCTGAAGCCGATCACGTAGATGCCCTCCTCGAGCATGTCGGCGGCGACGTCGGCGGCGAGCTTGGCGTCGCCGAGCATGATCGGCACGATCGGGTGCACGCCCTCCTTGATCTCGAAGCCGGCGGCGGTCATCTGCTCGCGGAACCAGGCGGTGTTGGCCTCGAGCTTGTCGCGCAGCTCGGTGGTGGCGCTGAGGCGGTCGAAGACGGCCAGGCTGGCGGCCACGATCGGCGGCGCCACCGAGTTCGAGAACAGGTAGGGCCGCGACTTGTTGCGCAGGAAGTCGATGATCGTCTTCGAGGCGCAGGTGAAGCCGCCGCTGGCGCCGCCGAGCGCCTTGCCGAGGGTGCTGGTGATGATGTGCACCCGCCCCATCACGCCGCAGTGCTCGTGGGTGCCGCGGCCGGTCTTGCCCATGAAGCCGCTCGAGTGCGAGTCGTCGACGTGGACCAGGGCGTCGTACTTCTCGGCCAGCTCGCAGACCTGGTCCAGCTTGGCGACGAAGCCGTCCATGCTGAAGACGCCGTCGGTGGAGATCAGCTTGCGGCGGCAGCCCTTCTCGGTCGCCTCCTGCAGGCAGCGCTCGAGGTCCGCCATGTCGCAGTTCTGGTAGCGCCAGCGCTGCGCCTTGCTCAGGCGGATGCCGTCGATGATCGAGGCGTGGTTGAGGGCGTCGGAGATGACCGCGTCCTCGGGGCCGAGCAGGGTCTCGTAGAGGCCGCCGTTGGCGTCGAAGCAGCTGGTGTAGAGGATCGTGTCCTCGAAGCCGAGGAAGGCGCTGATCTTCTGCTCGAGCTGCTTGTGGATGTCCTGGGTGCCGCAGATGAAGCGCACCGAGCTCATGCCGAAGCCGCGCTCGTCCAGGCAGTCGCGCGCCGCCGCAATCAGCGACGGGTCGTCCGAGAGGCCGAGGTAGTTGTTGGCGCAGAAGTTGACCACCTCGGCGCCGCTGTCGACCCGGATGTCGGCGTCCTGCGGGGTCACGATGACCCGCTCGTGCTTCCACAACCCGGCCTCGCGGATCTCCGCCAGCTCGGCGTCCAGCCCGGCCTCGAAACTGCTCTTCACGGCTTCCGTCATGCCGCGGATTCTAGCGGCGCCGCGCCGCGCGACGGCCGCCCCTTCCCGGGGGCGGCGCCGGCTCAGGCGTGCGGGTCCAGCACCACCTTGTGGGCCTCGGCGGCGTCGAGCAGGGCGATGCCGTCATGGAAGCCGCTCAGCGGCAGGCGGTGGGTGACGATGTGCTCCAGATCGAGGCCGCGCTCGAGCAGGCCGAGCATCTCCTCCCAGGTCGCGAACATGCGCCGCCCCACCACCCCGTGCAGGGTCAGGCCCTTGAAGATCACGTTGCGGCTGAAGCCCTCGAGGGTCAGGTCGGCGCGCGCCGGGATGCCGAGCATCATCATCTCGCCGCCTGGGTAGAGCAGCTCCAGGCCGGTGTTGATCGCCGGCGGCGCGCCGCTCATCTCCAGCACCACGTCGACCCCGCCCTTGGTGCTGTCGCGCACCTTCTCCACCAGCTCGCCCGCGGTCGGGTCGAGGACCTGGATCGGGGTGCCCCCGTCGCGGGCCTTCGACGCGGCCCATTCGCGCGCCCGGGCCAGGTGGCCCGGCGCCACCTCGGTGATCGTCAGGCTGGCGGCGCCTTCGAATTCCACCACCGCGGCGGCCATGGCGCCGATCGCGCCGTAGCCGGACAGCAGCACGTGGCGGCCGGCGATCGAGGTGGCGGCCTGCACGGTGTGGACCGCGTTGCCGAGCGCGTCGAGGAAGGAGCCGATGTGGGGCGGCACCACCGCGGGGTCGAGCCGCACCAGGTTGGCCGCCGGCACCACCACGAACTCGGCGAAGGAGCCGTCGCGGTGCAGCCCGGCGATGCTGGTGTTCTCGCACACGTGGTGGTTGCTGCTGCGGCAGGCGCGGCAACGCCCGCAGACGATGTGCATCTCGGCCGAGACGTAGTCCCCCTCCGCCCAGTGCTCGACCCCCGCGCCGAGGGCCTCGACGTGGCCGCAGAACTCGTGCCCGATCACCACCGGCGGGGCCAGCATGGCCGACACCGAAGGGTCCCAGTGGAAGATGTGCCGGTCGGTGCCGCAGATGGCGGTGTTCGAGATCCGCACGCGGACCTCCCCCGCCCCGGGTGTGGGAACGGGAAGGTCCTCGAGGTAGACCGCGGCGCCCGGCTCAGGCCGGGCCATCTGGATGGCGCGCAATGCTGGGGATCCTCCTGGCGGAATTCTAGCAGGGCGGCTTGCCGCTCCGCGCGCCCGGAGGGGCGCGCGCGAAGGACCCGCGCTGGCGTCGTCAGCCGTCGAACTGTCGGTGGCGCGCCCACACCTCCGGGTGCTCGAGGCGTCGCGGGTCCTGCTCCAGCCAGGCGCGCTGCGCTCGCCACAGCGCCTGATCCGGCTCCACCTCCCGCAGCGCCGCTTGCAAGCGGGCGTCGAAGGCGGCCGTCACCGGCCCTCGACCGGGCCAGGAGGACAGCAGCAAGCTGCCCGCCCCGCCGCGCCGCCAGGCCCCGGCCAGGGCGTGCAGACCGGCGGCCCGCGGTTCGGCCAATTCGATGCCGGCATCGAGCTGCTGGCACCAGACCAGGGCGCCGGCCAGGTCGAGCTGGCCGAGCTCGTAGCCGTCGAGCACGCCGTCCTCCTGCTGCCACAGCGGCAGCCCGGCGTCGGCCTCCGGGCCGAGCACCACCGCGCAAGCGGAGGGCACCAGAGGGTCCACCAGCAGCGGGGCCGAGACCCGCAGGAAGCGGAGCCCGGCCAGCTCGCCGGCGCCGGTCATCGCCTTCAGGCGGGACTCGCGGACCGTGACGCGTTCGCCTGCGGGAAGCACCTCCTCGCGGGCGGGCGCCGGGCCCGGATCCGGGAGGCCGCCGAAGCGGTCCAGCAGGCGCCCGAGCAGGTGCGAGGCCGGAGGCGACGGGAAGGGCCGCCCTGGCCGCAGGTGCAGCGCGGAGTCCGGCGCCGCCGGCTGGTCCGCGAGGCTGGCGCCACCGTCCGAGGCGATACTCCCTGCTTCCGCCGCGTTGGCGGCCAGCGAGGCGGCGCTGCTCAGGTAACGGAGCTGGCTCTGCAACACCCAGGGCCGGCCGTCGGGCATCGGCAGCGCCTCCAGGGACAGCCAGGCCCAGCCGCCTTCGGCGACCACCCAGACACGGCCGGCGCCGTCCAAGGCCGGCCACAACGGGTGCAGCAGTTCGGCCGCCAGCCGTGCTCGCCGCTCGGGCGCCGCTTCGCCCGCGGCCCAGGCGCGCAGCAGCTGCAGGCCCTGCCGGCCCAGCGCGGCGGCGTCGCCGAGAGCGAGCAGCAGGTCCTCGCCCGGATCCGGGTGGAGCACCCAGGCCCACAGCTTCGTCTCCCCTTCGATCAGGCACAGGAGGCGGTCACCGACTCCCAATCCCGCGCGCGCGGCCGCCAGCTCGGCGCCGGGGGCCTCGAGCCGACGACGGAGCTGGGGATGGTCGCTGCGGGCCGCTCCGGGCGCCTCCAGCCACCAGACCTCGGCCTCCACCGGACTCAGCTCCCGCAGGGCATCCAAGGCCTGGAAGGCCTGGGCGCGGGTGGATTCGCGCGTAAGGGCGAGCTCCATCCAACCCTCCGCCAGCACCGCTTGCATCGGAGCGCCGCCTTCGAGTCGATCCGCGCGCAGGGCGTCGGCGCGCGCGCCCGGCGGCAGCTCTCGCAGCACCCGCACCGCCATGTCGAGCAGGTCCAGCAGCCCGAGGCTGGGGCCGTTCACGGCGCGCTCGGCCCGCGCCAGCAGCAGGTAGACCGGCAACATCGCCGGGTGCAGGTCGCCCAGCGCCGCGCGCCGGCTGTCCAGCAGCGGACGCAGCGAGTCCAGCACCTCCTGCGGGCGATCCAGGTCCATCAGGACGCGCCCGCGCAACAGCAGCAGCTCCTCGTGCGCGACGCCGGCGCCGGCGCCAGCCAGAGCCCCGCTCTCGAGCAGGCCGAGGGCGCGGTCGGCCCCGGCCAGGGCGCGGTCGGAATCGCCGAGCCAAGCCGCCGCGCGCGCGCGGACGGACAGGGCGCCGAGCTGGTCGGCCGCACCGAGCTCC
>CAZXTO010000068.1:0-13163 GCA_964643675.1 uncultured Planctomycetales bacterium | reverse complement strand
CGCCGCCCGAGGAGTGCAGCAGGCGCTCCAGCTCCTGCGCCACCGCGCCCGGGTGGCTGGGGCGGTCCTCGGGGTCCTTGCGCAGCAGGCGCAGGACCAGGCCGGCCAGCACGTCGGGCAGGCCCGGGCCGGCGCTCAGCCGCGGCGGCTCCTCCGAGCATTGCGCGCGCAGGATCGCCTTCACGCCCTGGCGCTCGAAGACGTGCTTGCCGGTCAGCAGGCGGTAGAGGGTGCAGCCGAGCGAGTAGAGGTCGCTGCGGGCGTCGAGCGGCCGCTTGCGGATCCGCTCGGGCGCCATGTAGTGCGGCGAACCGGCTGACACCGTCTGGCCGCCTTCGGCCAGCGCGCCGGCCAGGCCGAGGTCGGCCAGCTTGACCGCGCCGTCGGCCGCCAGCAGCAGGTTGCCCGGCTTGACGTCGTGGTGCAGCACGCCCTTGCCGCGCGCGTGCTCGAGCGCCAACGCGCACTGCAGCGCGGCGCGGGCGGCGTCGCGCCAGGCCAGCGGGCCGTGGGCCTGGAGGTCCTGCTCGAGGCTGCCGCCGGGCAGGTACTCCATGATCGAGTAGTAGTGGCCGTCCTCCTCGCCGAGGTCGAAGACCTGGACCAGATTGGGGTGGGCGAGGGCGGCGGCGGCGCGCGCCTCGTGGAGGAAGGCGCGCACCGCGCGCGGGCGGTCGGCGATCGCCGGGTCGAGGATCTTGATCGCGACGTCGCGCTCGAGGCTGACCTGGCGCGCGCGGTAGACGGTGGCGAAGCCGCCCTTGCCGACCGCTTCGAGGATCTGGCAGCCGTGGAGCTCGCGGCCGCTCCAGTCGGGGGGCGGCGGGGTGGAGCTCGGCGGCGGCGTGGGATCCGGTTCCGCGACCGGCGGCAGGGTCGGCTCGGTGTCGTCGGGCGGCGCCGGGGTTTCGTCGGGCAGCGCCGGGGTTTCGTCGGGCAGCGCCAGGATCTCGACCTCGGTGCTGCCGAGCAGGATGCGCTGGCCCTTGCGCACGGTCTCGGCCTGGACCTCGAGGCCGTCGAGCAGGGTGCCGTTGGCGGAGTTGAGGTCGATCAGCTCGGGACCGCGCGCGCCGCGCCGCAGCCGGCAGTGGTGGCGCGAGATCGCCGGGTCGTCGAGGCAGACCTCGCAGTCGCGGCCGCGGCCGAAGGTCACGGGCAGCTCCGCGAGCCGGAGCAGCTGCCGGTCTCCGCCAGAGGTCACGGCGAGCAGGAGCGAGGTGGCCAAGGGCGGTGTCGGTGGAGAGGGCGCGGGGCGCGCGGGCGTTCAGGACCGGGCGGTCGGGCCGAGCAGCAGCTCCTCGGCGTTGAGGAGGGCCGCGCCGGCGGCGCCGCGCACCAGATTATGGACCAGCGCGACGAAGCGCCAACCGAGCACCGGACAGGCCTGCAGACGACCGATGCTGAGCTGCATGCCGCCCTGGGCACCGCGGTCGAGCAGCGGTTGGGGCCGGTCGGGATCGTCGAAGTACTGGATCGGCGGGTCGGGGGCGCTCGGCAGCGGGCGGGCGGGGAAGCGGCGCCAGGCGTCGAGCAGGGCATCGGCCGGTTGTTCCCGTTCGAAGCCGACCGAGACGCTGAGGGTGTGGCCGTCGCGGACCAGCACCCGGTTGCACTGGGCGGAGAGCGCGAAGCCGCCGCCGAGCATGCGCAGGGTCTCCTGTTCGAGGCGCGTCTCCTCGCCGAGGATGTGCGGCAGCAGGTTGTCGCCCTGCTCGAGGGCGGGCACGCCGCGCTTGCCGGCGCCGGAGAGGGCCTGCATGGTCGTGACCAGGGCGGCGCGCAGGCCGAGCGGGCGCAGCGGGGCCAGGGCCAGGGTGAGGCCGTGGGCGGTGCAGTTGGGCGAGTGCACGATCGCCGGCTGATCGGCCGGCGGCAGGTCCTGCGGGTTGACCTCGGGGATCACCGGGGTGGTCTGGCCGACCGGATAGGCGCCCGAATTGGAGAACACCCAGCGCCCCTCGTGGACCCAGCGCGGCTCCCACTCGCGGGCGACCGCCGCCGGCAGGGCGGAGAACACCGCGGCGGCCTGGCCGGCGGCGTCGAGCGAGGCCAGACCGCGCCGCGCCGGCCCCAGCTCCGCCACCACCCGGAAGGAAGGGTGCCCGTCGAGGAGCTCGAGCAGGGTCCGCCCGACCAGCCCGCTCGCCCCCGCCACCGCGACGTCGATCATCCGGCCAATTTGGGGTCAGACCTCCATTTTTTCCATGACGACGGGGGAAATCTGAGGCTGACAGACCGCGCGATCGCCGGGGAGCGGAGGCGTCCGCACCCGCTCCGGCTCAGAAATCGACGTCTGACCCCAAAATCGACGTCTGACCCCGAATAGACGTCCGACATCCTTGGTCTACCATGGATGGGGCATGTTTGGGCGACGCATCCTCTCCTGGCTCCTGGCCTGGACCCTGCTGGTCTCTCCGGCGGTGGCCACCTGGTCGATCGTGGTCGTGAACACCCGCACGGGCGAGGTGGCGGTGGGCGTGGCGACCTGCCTGACCGGCACCAACCTGCGGCGGGTGGTGCCGGTGATCGTGCCGGGCTACGGCGCCGGGGCCACCCAGTGCGCCGGCGACGGCTCCGGCCTGCTGCGGCCGATCATCTGGCAGGAGCTGCAGCACGGCACCCCGGCGGCCGAGATCCTGGACTTGCTCGAAGCCGCTGACGGCGCCTGGCAGACCCGCCAGGTGGCGGTGGTCGATCTGCAGGGCACCGCCGCGGCCTGGACCGGCAACGTCTGCGGCGACTGGCAGGGCGAGCTGCAAGGGCAGTCCGGCGACCTGGTCTACTCGATCCAAGGCAACGTGCTGGCCGGCGCCGCCGTCATCACCGAAGCCGAGTACGCGCTCGTCAACACCCCCGGCGACCTGGCCGAGAAGCTGATGGCCGCGATGGAAGCCGCCGACGCGATGGGCGGCGACGGCCGCTGCTCCTGCGACATGTTCGACCCGGCCTCCTGCGGCACCCCGCCGCCGAGCTTCAGCAAGAGCGCCCACTGCGGCACCATGCTGATCGCCCGCCCCGGCGACCCGATCGACCTCTGCAACCACAACTCCTGCGCGCGCGGCGACCTCTACATGACGCTCAACACCAAGGAGCGCAGCCTCGCCGACCCCAACGCCACCGTGATCCTGCGCCAGGACTACGACGCCTGGCGCGCCGCCCTCGCCGGCCGCCCGGACGCCATGCACTCGGTGGTGCACGCGCCCGCCGACCGCGTCACCCCGGGCGACCTCACGCCGCTCGCCTACGTGCTCGACCTGCGCGACCTCGACGGCACCCCCCTCACCACCGGCGGCGCCGCGATCACCCTGGCGCACGAGCCTGGCTCCGCCGGCCAGGCCAGCCTGCACGCGGTGCACGACCACCTCGACGGCACCTACACCGTCGAGATCCTCGCCGGCAGCCAGCCCGGCACCGACCTGCTGCGCTTCGTGGTCGACGACGGCGTGCTCCCCGTCAGCCTGTGGCCGCCGCTGCGGCTGCTGCACGAGCCGCCGGCGCAGGCGCCCTTCAACGGCCGCCGCCCCGTGGCCGGCCTCGACACCGGCGCGGTCGACCTGGCGCCGTGGATGCTCGCCGACGGCCTCACCGCCTATTGGCTCGGCCAGTCCCCCGCCGGCGAGCTGCTCGTGAACCGCGCCCAGCGGCCCGCCCCCGGGTCGCCCTTCGGCGCCGCCACCGTGGTCGGCGAGCCGGCCCAGCAGGGCCTGCGCCTGTTCGACCTGTGGGTGTCCGACGACGAGCTCGAGATCCTGGCCTGCGGCTTCGAGAGCGGCTCGCCGGTCGAGCGCCTGTTCCGCAGCCGGCGCGGCCTCAGCACCGACCCCTGGCCGCCCTTCACCCGGGTCGACGAGCTCGACTCCGGCTTCGGCGACGGCGGCCCCTGCGTCTCGCCCGACGGCCTGGAGCTGGTGTTCCACTCCGGCCGCGGCGGCGCGCTCGCGCTCTGGCACAGCCGGCGGCTGGATCCGCTCGGCCCCTGGCAGCCGCCGACACCGCTCACCGAGCTGGCCAGCGGCGCCGAGCAGCTGTTCCCGCTGTGGCTCGAGAACGGCACCCGCCTGGTGTGGAGCGAGCGCGGCCCCGCTCCCACCCTGGTGCACGCCGACCGCGAGCCCGACGGCAGCTGGCTCCCGCGCGGCCCCCTGCCCGGAGCGGTCCACGAGCCCGGCCACGCCTTCCTCGCCTCCGCCTACGACCTGGTGCTCGACGAGCTGTGGCTGGCCGGTGGCGCCGACGCCGGCGCGGTCGCGATCGAGGCGCTCAAGCCCGCCTACGGCAGCCTGAGCGCGAACGCCTCGGCCGTCTCGGCCGCCGCCGGCGCCACGGTCGACTTCGGCTTCGACGCCGGCGCCGCCCACGCCGGCGACCCCTACCACTTGCTCGCCAGCCTCAGCGGCGACGCCCCCGGCTTCCCCTGGAATGGCGCCGTCGTGCCGCTGGTGTTCGACGCCATCACCTTGCAGTCGATCCAGGGCGCCAACCAGGGCGGCCTGAACGCCTTCGCCGGCGCCCTCGACGCCGCCGGCATGGCCGCCCCGCAGTGGGTGCTGGCCCCCGGCGCGATCGCCAACCCCAACCTGATCGGCCGCGCCTTCCACTTCGCCGCGGTTGCCGAGGGAACGACCGTGTTCGTCAGCAACGGCGTGGCGCTGCGGATCGATCCCTGAGCCGACCTGGGCTCCTGCCCCGAGGGCGAAGGACGAAATCACCGCGGCCTGGCGCGGCACCCGGATAATGCCCGGATGCCCGCCGGTGTCGTCCTCGGCCTCAACCAGTACACCCACTCCGCCGCCGCCTGCCTGGTCGGCGCGGACGGCGAGCCCTTGTTCGCCGGCTCCAAGGAGCGGCTGACGCGCAAGAAGCACGACGGCGGCGACGTCGCCGAGCTGGTCGAGCACGCGCTGCGCGCGACCGGGCTGGCGCTCGAGGACCTCGAACTGGTGGTGGCCAACAACCACCTGTTCCGGATCGACGCCTTCGAGTCCACCCTGGAGTGGGCCCAGGCCCTGGACCAGTACCGGCCCTCCTATCTGCGCCCGCACAACCTGCTGCCGGGAGTGCCGAAGCGCGAGCTGTCGCACCACCTGGCCCACGCCTGGTCGGTGATGCCGCTCGCCCCCTTCGACGAAGGGCTGATCGTGGTCGCCGACGGCATCGGCTCGACCTGGCGCGAGCTGAACCGCCCCGGCGAGGCCTACGAGTCCTGCGCCGGCCTGCCGCGCGCCGAGGGCTACCAGCATGTGCCGGAGTCGCCGGAAGCCAGCGAGGGCTGGCGCGAAGGCGAGTCGGCCTTCCTGTTCCAAGGCACCGAGCTGCAGCTGCTGTTCAAGCGCTGGATCCGCGAGCACAGCCCCACCCTGCTCTACAACTACGGCTTCGAGAACATGGAGTCGCTGGGCGCGGTCTACTCGCGGGTCTCGAGCCAGGTCTTCGGCGACTGGAACGCCTGCGGCAAGGTCATGGGGCTGGCGCCGTGGGCGCCGGAGTGGGCGCCCGAGGCCCTGCCCGGCTGGGTCATGCGCGGCCCGCTCGAAGCGCTCGAGGTGAACTGGCCGCGGCTGCGCGCCGAGCCGCACCCGGCGCAGTGGAGCGAGGAGGCGCACCGCCCCGGCTACGCCCAGCTCAGCCACGAGCTGCAGCGCGACCTCGAGGAGGTGGCGCTCGACTTCCTGGTGCGGCTGCGCGAACGCAGCGGCGCCAAGAACCTGTGCCTGGCCGGCGGGGTGGCGCTCAACTCCACCCTCAACGGCCGCATCTGCCGCGAGGCCGGCTTCGAGCAGGTCTACCTGCCGCCGTGGCCGGGCGACGACGGCGTCGCGGTCGGCTGCGCGCTGTACGGCCGGCACCGGCTGCGGCCCGAGGCGGCGCCGACGCGCAGCCCGTGGTTCCCGCTGCTCGGGGCCGAGGCCGAGACCGAGGCGATCGAGGAAGCGCTGGCCGAGGCCGCCCCCTGGATCGAGGTCGAGACCAGCGCCGACGCGGTCGAGCCGGCTGCCGACGCCCTCGCCGCCGGCCAGACCGTCGGCTGGTTCCAGGGCCGCGCCGAGTTCGGCCCGCGCGCGCTCGGCAACCGCAGCATCCTGGCCGACCCGCGCGAGGCCGGCATGGTCGAGCGCATCAACGCCGCGATCAAGAAGCGCGAGGCCTTCCGCCCCTTCGCCCCCACCGTGCTGGCCGAACGCGCCGCGGAGTGGTTCGCTGGCGTCACCCCCAGCCCCTACATGTCGCTGACGGTGGCGGCCCGCCCCGAGCGCGCGGCCCAGATCCCGGCGGTGGTGCACGTCGACGGCAGCGCCCGCATCCAGACCCTCGGCGGCGACGAGAACCCGCGCTACCGGCGGCTGATCGAGGCCTTCGAGCGGCGCACCGGCCTGCCGATGGTGCTCAACACCAGCTTCAACATCCGCGGCGAGCCGCTGGTCGAGAGCCCGGCCGACGCCCTGCGCGCCTTCCTCGACTCCGATCTGGACCTGCTGGTGCTGGAGGACACGCTGGTGCGCAAGGCCGCCTTCCCGGTCCCCGCCGGCCCGGACGGCGCCCTCCCTGCCCGCGCCGCCGAGTGCTTCCCCGAGCACCTCCCCGGCACCGCCGAGCAGCTCAGCGACGCCGACGGCGAGCCCCTCTCGCTGCGCCTGATGGTCGGCGGCCGCACGGTCGAGGTCTCGCCCATCGAGCTCGGGCTGTGGGAGCACTGCGACGGCCAGAACAGCCTCGCAGAGCTGGCCGAAGCCTTCGCCGCCGAGTGGGAGACCCCCGCCGAGGAGCTCCTGGACGCGCTGGAACGGCTCTGGCGCGAGCGCCTGGTCCGGATCTGAGCTTCTGCTTCCCTCCTGCGCCGGCAGACTGGAAAATGCCGGCTCCCGGCCCTAGACACCGCCTCGCCATGACCGACACCCCGGAAGTCCGCATCACCGCCGAACCCCAGGCCCGTCCGGAACAGTGCCTGTTCCGCTTCGACCGGATCCTGTTCCCCGGCACCCTCTACCTGTCCGACCCCGCCTGGGCCGCCCAGCACTCGCCCTTCGTGCACGCCCTGTTCGAGGTCGGCGGCATCCGCGGCGTGCAGGTGCGCCAGTCCGAGGTCCTGGTCACCCTGGCCGAGAAGCCCGACGACTGGCGCGAGCCGGCCCGCTCCGTGGGCGGCGCCGCGCGCGCCGCACTGCAGGAGATCGGCGAGCAGGAGGTCATCCCGGCCTCCGCGGTCGAGCAGCTCGAGGGCCACGACGCCTTCCGGGCCAAGGTGCAGAACATCATCGACACCCGCCTCAACCCGGGCCTGGCGGCCCACGGCGGCTTCGTCGAGATCGTCGATTCGGTCGGCAAGGACCTCTACCTGAACATGGGCGGCGGCTGCCAGGGCTGCAGCTCGGCGGCGGCCACCATGACCCAGGGCGTCGAGGTGGCGATCCGCGACGCGGTGCCCGAGGTCGAGAACATCTACGACGCGACCAACCACGCGGCCGGCGCCAACCCCTACATGTAGGAAAGCGACCGAGCCCCGGAGCTTTCCAACGGCTCCGCTCCGAAATCGGAGCGGAGCCGTTCGCAATTCCTGCGTCCCTCGGCCCCATGAGTCCATTTCCAGGAAAAAGGGAACACCCGGCCCCTCCATCCGTCCTAAAGCAAGATCCTGGGATAGGCTTCCTGCCCAGGTCCCTTTTCCTGTTCCCTCCTGCGCCCCTGAACCCATGTTCCGAATCCTCGCGCCCCTCGTCCTGCTCGCCCCGCTGGCCGCGCCGGCCGCCGCCTAGAACTGCGGCCCGCTCGAGACCGACCTGATCGCCGGCCAGACCACCACCATGGGCAAGGTCTCGGTGTGGAACACGCCGACCGAGCTCCATGTCCGGGTCAAGGCCTGGCAGAAGTGGCGGATCGAAGAGGTCCACATCTACGCCGGCCCCGGCCCGCTGCCGACCAACGGCGGCGGCAACGTCGCGCCCGGCCAGTTCCCCTTCAAGACCAGCTACAACCCCGCCGTCCGCAAGCACGAGGAGACCATCCCGCTCAGCGTGATCCTGCAGCAGTGCGGGGACGTCTCCCTGGTCGCGGTCCACTGCGACGTGGTCAAGCTGGACAGCGCCGGCAACGTGGTGCGCCAGGAGACCGCCTGGGCCTACGGCAACCCCTTCAGCGGCAGCCAATGGGGCTGGTCCTTCGACTTCGACCTCTGCTGCACCGGCTGTGACATGAGCGGCTCCCTGCCGCTGACGGTCGACCCGCTGCACGTCGGCCAGTACGCCGACCTGAAGGTCACCGGAGCCACCCCGGGCGCCACCATCGAGTTCTTCTCGAACTGCGGCCCGGTGGACTGCGGCAACGGCGCCTACTGCGGCGGCACCAGCGACCGCATCGACCTGGTCCCGCCGATCCACAACCAGCGCTCGGTCGTGGCCGACGCCAACGGCGACGCCTCGCTGACCATCAAGGTGCCGAACAGCGCCGCGATCGGCCTCGTCTACGGCTTCCAGGCCGCCTACCACGAGATGAGCGGTGGCCAGATGGTGCTGGTCAAGTCCAATCCGGTCCTGGGCCGGATCCTGCCCTAGGCGCCTCGCCCAGGGACCTGGAGCCAGGTGCTCCCGCGAACCCCTCGCTCCTCCTCACGAGCCGCCCGCCCCGCGGGCGGCTTTTCCATTACCCTGGGGAGGCCCCCCTTTTCCTTCTCCATCCCTGACGAGGAACCATGCTGCTCCCGATCCTCCTGGCCGCCCTGCCGGCCCAAGATCCGACCCATCTCCTGGCCGACGAGACCTGGACCTTCCCGCGTCTCGGCCTGACCGTCTCCGAACAGCGCTGGCTGGACGGCGGCACGATCCACCGCCTCGCCACCCTCCCGGACGGCCGCGTCGTCGACCTCGACGCGCTGCGCCGGCAGGAGTTCGAGCTCCAGGAGTCCGAGCGCGGCAAGATCAGCCACGAGCTGGTCGAGAAGATGGAGCAGGCCGCGCCCGGCAGCCGCCTGCACGTGGTGTTCTGGCTCGAGCGGCCCGACGCCCCCGACGTCCGCGGCATCCTGATCGACGCCGAGCAGTCCGGCATGATCGGCGAGGACGCCCGCCGCGCCGCCCGCGACGTCGCCGAGGACTATCACCGCCCGCGCAACCAGGCCTTCGCCGATTGGCTGAGCGGGCAGGGGCTGGAGGTCACCCAGGTGACCGGTCCGTGGCCGGTGGTCTACGCCCAGGTCCCGGTCGAGCGCATCCGCGAGATCGCCGCCGACGAGCGCGTCGACGAGGCCTACTTCTGCTTCCCGAAGTGGGAGCCGGAGCTCGACAACGCCCAGGCCACGATGCGCACCCCGATCGTGTGGGACGGCGGCCTGACCGCCGCCGGCAGCCCGGTCAAGACCATGGTCAACGACCCGGGCCACGTCACCCAGAGCAACCCCAACCTGCCGCCGATCATCCGCATCTACGGCAGCGGCTCGAGCGCCAGCCACGCCTCGGCCTGCGCCGGCAACATCGGCTTCAACCACCCGACCTTCAAGGGCGCGGCCCACGGCATCCCGCAGATCTACAGCGCCGACGGCACCGGCGACACCGGCGCCCCGCCGGCCTGGAACGCCGCCATCTCGACCGGCGTCAGCTTCGGCAACTGCTCGTGGTGGAACTTCAACAAGGGCTCGATCGTCTACCTGGACCGCTTCTTCGACTACACCCTTCGCAACTACGCGATGATGATGTTCAAGTCGACCGGCAACCAGGGCACCACCTCGACCCCGTACACCACCTCGCCCGGCAACGGCTACAACTCGACCAACTCCGGCTCCTACAACGACGGCAACAACAGCAACTGGAACGGGGACGCGATGGCCTCGTACAGCTCCTACTGGGACCCGGTCGAGGGCCACGAGAAGCCCGAGCTGGCCAACGCCGGGGACGACGTCGACACCGCCGGCACCTCGAGCATCTACTACGGCTTCGGCGGCACCAGCTCCGCCAGCCCGCTGACCTGCGGCGTCGCCACCCTGATGGCCACCCGCGACAACAGCCTGATGACCCAGCCGGAGACGGTGAAGGCGGTGCTGATGGCCTCGGCCTGGCACAACATCGAGGGCGACGACGTGCTGTCCGAGAAGGACGGCGCCGGCGGCGTGCACGCGCTGGCGGCCGACAACGTGGTCAAGCGCGGCAACTTCGTCAACGGCACCCTGACCGCCTCCGACTTCAACAACCCGACCAACTCCTACGACGTCACCTTCCTGGCCGGCGCCGGCAGCGAGACCCGGGTCTGCGCGCTGTGGTTCTCGAACGCCAACAGCTCCTACTCGACCGACGTGCTCGACATGGACGTCGACCTGGTGATCCTGGACCCGAACGGCAACAGCGTCGCCAGCTCGGCCAACACCAAGAACCCCTTCGAGATCCTGAAGTTCACCCCGACCACCTCGGGTCCGCACACCGCCCGCCTGGTCAAGCAGCGCTTCAACGGCGCTTCGGAGCCCTTCGCGGTCGCCTGGTCGGCCAAGTTCGACTCCGGGGAAGCCGTCACCAGCATCACCGGTAGCCCCAACCTCGGCGCCACCATCACCCTGAACTTCGAGGCCCGCTACCGCCCGAACAACTGGTACCAGGCCCGCCTCAGCCGCAGCACCTTCCCGCAGTTCACCTCGCTGGGCAGCGGCCACATCCTGCCGGTGGCCCAGGACGCCATCTACGCCTGGTCGGCCAGCCAGCCGGGCTTCTCGGGCAACCTGAACTCCGCCGGGCAGGCCTCGGCCTCGGTGACCATCCCGAACAACGCCTCGATGGTCGGAAATACCTACTACCTGGCGATGTACGTGAAGGCCAACAGCTCCACCAGCGTGATCGAGACCGTCTCCGACGCCACCCCGATCACGGTCCTTCCCTAGGACTCCTCCAGGATCGGCCCTCCCCCCGGCCGGGGTGAGGGCTTAGGGAACCCCGTCTCCGCCACCCGCGGGGATGGGGTTCTTCCATTCCTGCCAGCCGGCCGGCCGGGAGACCGGCCGGATCGTCCGCCGCCAGCCTTCCGGAACGCCTAGAATGAGGGGCCCGTCGGCCTAGGGGCAATGACGTTCGACATCATGACCGAAGAACAGACGAAGATCATCCACGAGGGCGGTGAACTGGACCTCCCCCTCGTCCGAGGCAGTGAGAATGAAACTGCCATCGACATCAGCAAGCTGAGGGGGCAGTCCGGCCTGATCACCTACGATCCGGGCTATGCCAACACGGGCAGCTGCCAGAGCTCGATCACCTTCATCGACGGTGAGAAGGGCATCCTGCGCTATCGGGGCTATCCGATCGAGCAGCTGGCAGAGAAAAGCAACTTCCTGGAGATCTCCTGGCTGCTGATCCACGGCGAGCTGCCGAGCCAGGAGGAGCTGGCCGAGTTCACCAACACGGTGACCCGGCACACCATGCTGCACGAGAACTTCCAGGGCTTCTTCAACGCCCTGCCGAAGGACGCCCACCCGATGCCGGTGACCGCCGCCACGGTCGGCGCGCTCTCGACCTTCTATCAGGAGAAGGAGACCGAGGAGAGCATCCAGCAGACCATCATCCGGCTGCTGGCCAAGTTCCCCACCATCGCCGCCGCGGCCTACAAGCACTCGATCGGCCAGCCCACGGTCTACCCGATCAACGAGCTGGACTACTCGACCAACTTCCTCAACATGATGTTCTCGACCCCGTGCGAGGACTACGAGGTCAACCCCGCCATCGCCAAGGCGCTCGACGTGCTGCTGATCCTGCACGCCGACCACGAGCAGAACTGCTCGACCAGCACCGTGCGCATGGTCGGGAGCTCGCAGGCGAACCTGTACGCCAGCATCTCGGCCGGCATCAGCGCCCTCTGGGGCCGCCTGCACGGCGGCGCCAACCAGAAGGTGATCGAGATGCTCGACGCCATCACCGAGCGCGGCGAGACCGCCGAGCAGTTCGTCGAGCGCGCCAAGGACCGGGACAACCCGGCCCGCCTGATGGGCTTCGGCCACCGGGTCTACAAGAACTACGACCCGCGCGCCAAGGTGCTCAAGAAGGCCTGCAACGACGTGATCGACGTCCTCGGCATCTCCAGCAACCAGCTCGAGATCGCCATGAAGCTGGAGGAGATCGCGCTCCAGGACGAGTTCTTCATCGAGCGCAAGCTGTTCCCGAACGTCGACTTCTACAGCGGCGTGATCTACAAGGCGCTCGGCATCCCGGTCAACATGTTCACCGTGATGTTCGCCATGGGCCGGATGTCCGGGTGGATCGCCCAGTGGCTCGAGATGCGGCGCGACCCGAGCTTCCGCATCGGCCGCCCGCGCCAGGTCTACACCGGCGCCACCGTGCGCGACTACGTCCCGGTCAACGACCGCTGACCCTCCCAGGGCCCCCACCCACGACCCTGGCGCCCCCCTCGGGCGTCAGGGTCCTCTCGTTCCCCCGCCTGCCCGTCGGGAGAGGCCCGGATCCGAAGGACTCGACGTCTGGAGCCAAACGGGCACCGGTACGGCGCGCTTCGCGCGCCTCGGTGCCAGATTGGCTCCAGACGTCGAGTCCTTCGGATCCGGGCCTCTCCCGACGGGCAAACCGGGCGCGCGAAGGGGGCTGGGGTTAGAGGAGGGACTTCAGGGTCTGGGGGGAGATGTTGGCGCCGCAGAGGATGGCGGCGAGGCGCAGGCCGCGGAAGGGGTTTGGGTCTTGGCGCAGGGCGGCGAGGGGGACGGCGGCGGCGCCTTCGATGAGGAGGTGGTCTTGGGCCAGGGTGTCGCGGAGGGTCGCGGCGATGGCGGGCTCGGGGACCTGGATCCAGTCGTCGACGAGGGTCTGGCACAGGGGGAAGGTGAGGGCGCCGGGCTCGAGGCCGCCGGCGGTGCCGTCGGAGAGGGTTTCGTGGGAGGGCAGGTCGAGGATGCGGCCGGCTTGGACGGATTCGTGCATGACGGCGGAGTTGGCGGGGGAGCAGCCGATGACGCGGGTGGCGGGGCGGAGCGCCTTGAGGGCGGCGGCGACGCCGCTGATGAGGCCTCCGCCCCCGACGGCGACCAGGACCGCGTCGAGCTCGGGGAACTGCTCGGCCAATTCGAGGCCGACGGTGCCCTGGCCGGCGACCACGGCCGGGTCGTTGTAGGGCGAGACGTAGGGCAGGCCGCGGGCCTCGGCGTGGGCGCGGGCGGCGGCCTCGGCTTCGACGCAGTCCTGGCCGGCGAG
>CAZXTO010000067.1:0-13211 GCA_964643675.1 uncultured Planctomycetales bacterium | reverse complement strand
CCGACGAGCTGCTCGAGGCCCTCGGCATCGGCAGCCTGGCGCGCCGCCGCCCGGGTCGGCTCTCCGGCGGCGAGGCCCGGCGCCTCGCCTTCGCCCGCGCGCTGGCCCCGCAGCCCCAGCTGCTGCTGCTGGACGAGCCCTTCGCCAGCCTCGACCCGGTGGCTCGCGCCGACGGCCTCGCCCTCTTGGAGAAGGCCCTCGCCGCCACCGAGGCGGCGGTGCTCCTGGTCAGCCACGACCCGGCCGAGGCCCTCGCCCTCGGCGGCGAACTCGCGGTCCTGCGCGACGGGCGCCTCTCCGCCCCGGCCCCGGCGGCCGAGCTCTGCGTCGATCCGGCGCGATTCCGACAAGCCCTGGAAGGACGCTGATGGCCCGCTTCCTCGCCCTCCTGCTCGCCCTCGGCGGCTGCGCCGTCCTGTTCCTGGTGTTCCGCCCCGAGCCGGCTCCCGAGGCGCTCGAGATCGCCTCCTCGCGGCAGTGCCTCGAGTGCCACCCCGGCGTCGCCGCCGAGTGGCAGCTCTCCCACCACGCCATCGCCTACACCAATCCGGAGGTGGTGAAGCTGAGCCAGGACTTCCGCAACGAGGAGTGCCTGGCCTGCCACGCGCCGCGGCCGGTGCTGCAGTTCGAACCCGGCCAGCGCGTGCTGGCCCGCGCCAGCGAGCGCGGCATGGGGGTCGACTGCCTGGCCTGCCACGCCCATCCGGAAGGCGGCGTCGCCACCTCCAATCCGCAGCCGAGCCAGAAGGCGCCGTGCCGGCCGCGCACCACCGAACGCATCGCCGACGTCGATCACTGCGGCGCCTGCCACAACCAGCACGGCACCGTGGACCAATGGCAGGCCTCGCCCCTCGAGATCGAGGGCGAGGTGATCCGAGGCGAGGGCTGCCTCCACTGCCACATGCCGGTGGCGTGGCGTCAGGGCGGCCGCCAGGGCTTCGACCACAGCTTCAAGGCCGCCCACGACCTCGAGTCGCTGCAAAAGGCGGTGCGGCTGAGCGGGGAATGGGGCGCCGCGCCGGTGGTGCGCCTGTTCAACTACGGCGCCGCCCACAATTTCCCGACCGACGAGCGCTCGCGCGCAGCGGACCTGCAACTGCGCTGGCGTCGCGGCGCCGAGTGGGGAGAATGGCAGCACCTGTGGCGCTTCCGCGATCCCTACCGAGACGAGACCGACCTCACCAACACCCAGCTGCCCTCGGGCGAGACCTGGGAACAAGAGCTGGAGCCGCCGGCCGAGGCCTCGGGCCTCGAGGTCCGCTTGCTGTACCGCACCAATCCCTACCAGCCGGACGAAGAAGCGGCCGAGGTGGCGCGGCTCGCCCTGCAGCCATGAGCGGGCGCCGAGTCGGCTGGATGACGCGGGCGGCGCTGCTGGCCGCCGGGGCCTTGCCGGCCCTCCTCGGAGGGATCTCCTGCGCGCCCCCTGAGGAGGCTCCCGCCGCCAGCCAACCGAGCCTGCCGGCGGACTGGCTCGGACCGGTGCTGGACCAGAGGCTGGTCGAAATCGAGGGACGCGGGCTCCCGCTGCAGGTCGAGCTCGAGGCCGCGGAGCTGATCGATCTGCTCGACGGCATCCAGGCCGGCGGCCGGGTCGGCCGCATGGCGGAGCGCGAGCTGGCGGACCGCCCGCCGCTGCAGCTCGCCGCCGATCTGCTCGCGATCGCCGAGGACCGCCTCGCCTTGCCCGAGGCCAAGGTCCTGGCCTACGACCGCCTCAGCCGAATGGAGCTGCCGGCCATGCTGCCGCGCCTGGCCCTGCGCCTGAAGTACGAGAAGGATTGGTTCGCCAACGCCTTCCTCGCCTCCGCCCTGCTCCAACGCGGCAACGCCTCCGGCCTCGACGCGGTCCGCAACGTGCTCGCCACCGAGGAGGCCGATCCGCAGGCCCGCGCCGCCGCCGCCGCGGTGCTGCCTGCGCTCCCGGGCCTGGCCGACGACGCCGGATTCGAACAGCAGTGGGAGCGACTCCTCGCCCTGCAGCAGCGCTGGGAGCTGGAGCGCCTGCTCGAGGACGCCGCCGAGGGCTTCGACGACGCGGACCTCCAGGCCGAGGTGTGGCGCATGATCGCTCGCCTGCGCAGCCAGCCGCTTCGCCCGGTGGACGACGCCCGCTTCTCGCTGCGTCGGCTACGCTGCGGCATCGTCGTACCGCCCCTGCTCGAGGCCGCGCGCGACCAGGACCTGTACGTGCGGGAGCACGCCTATCAGACCTTGAGCTGGATCGGCTACCCGGTCGGCCACTGGGTCCGGCGCAGCGGCTTCGACTACCTCGGTCACTTCCAGACCGCCCTGCTCGACGCCCCGGCGCGGCTCCGGGTCCTCGAGGCCCTCGGCGCGGCCGGCTTCCCGGAGGCCGGCCCGATGATCCTGCACTGGCTGGTGGGCGGCAGCTTCGAGGAGCGCAGCGCCGCGGCCGACGCGCTGCTGCGTTGCGCCGGTCCTGAGCTGCTTCCCGAGTTGCTGCCCTTGCTCGCCCCCGGAGCCTCGGCGCCGCTCGGTCCGGAAGCGCGCTACGCGCTCGAGTTGCTGCGCGCCGAGCTCGATCCGGCCGCGCCGGCGGCCGTGGTCCCGCCGGGCCTGGCGGATGGGGAACGCGACCGCCGCGACCGCTGGGCGGCGGAGCGGGCGCGGCGGCCCTAGGAGCGACGCGGCGACGCGGCCTGCCCGGTCGACGGCGCCGACAGGAAGCGATGCAGGACCTGGTCGAGTTGCTCCAGGTCGAGCGGACTCGCCAGGCAGGCGTCCATGCCCGCCTGCAGGCAGCGCGCCTCTTCCGCCCGGTCCGCGGCGGCGGTCAGCGCCACCAAGGGCACGCGGCCGCCGCGACCCTCCAGGCCGCGGATGCGCCGGGCCAGCTCGAAGCCGTCCAGTTCCGGCAGCTGGCACTCCACCAGCACCAGGGCGAAGTCGCCGCCGCGGATGGTCCGCAAGGCGGCCGGACTGGCCTCCGCGCTCTCCGCCTCCAGGCCCCGACGCTCCAGCGCCCGCAGGATCAGCTTGCGCTGGACGGGGTCGGCCGAGGCCACCAGGACCCGCCCATTCGGAGCGAGCGCTGAGGCGGAGCGCGCGCGCCCACCGGCTCCGGTCTCGGTGTCTGCCGCGGGCTGCTCACTCCCCGCCGCGCCGCCCTGGACTTCCGGCAGGCCAAAGGCGGCCAGCAAGGCCGCCCGCAGAGCGGCCGGCCGCGCCGGACGCCGCAGGGTCGCCGCCACGACCTCGTCCAGGCCGTCGGCGCGCCGATCGCCGAGCGGTCGGCGGCGGATCCAGTGCAGGCGCCGGCAGGCGGGATCCTCCCGCAAGGCGGCCAGCTCCGGGTCGAGCAGGGTCGGCGCTTCCCCCACCAAGGCGTCGAGGTCATCGTCCTCGGCCAACGCGGCGCGGATGAGCGCGGCGGCCTCCGCCGGCTCCGCCGCCTGCTCGTAACGGCAGCCGAGCTCACGGAGTTGCTGGCACAGCACGCGGGCCTCGATCGGCTCCGCTTCGAGCACCAGGACGCGCCGACCGGCCAGCCCCTCATGCGGCGCGGTGGCGCCGGGCGGCGCGGGCGCGCGCTCGAACTCCAGCTCGAAGCAGAAGCGGCTGCCTTCGTCCACCACGCTCTCGACCTGGATCCACCCTCCCATGCGCTCCACCAGCTGCGCCGAGATCGCCAGGCCGATGCCGGCGCCGCCGAATTGGGCCGGGCTCGAGTCCTCGGAGCTGGTGAAGCGTTCGAACAGCCGCGGGATCTCCTCCGCGGGGATGCCGACCCCGGTGTCGCGGACCTCGAAGCGGATCCGCGCGCGCTCCTCGTCCACCGAGAGCGCGCTGAGCTCGAGCTCCACGCCGCCCTCGAGGGTGGAGCGGATCCCGTTGCCCGCCAGGTTCAGCAACACCTGGCGCAGCCGGGTCGGGTCGCCGTGGAACCACAGCGGCACCTCGGGCTGGCGCCAGGCGTTCCAGCGCACGCCCTGCTCGGCCGCCCGCGGCGCCAGCGCCTCGAGGGTGGAGTCGATCACCTCCTGGAGATCGAAACGGGTCCGCTCGAGCACGAGCTTGCCGGCCTCGATCTGGGACAGGTCCAGCAGGTCGTCGAGCAGGTGCAGCAGGGAGTCGGCGCAGGCGTGGATGGTGGCCAGGTACTCCTCGGTCTCGGGGTCCTGGACGCCGTCCTGGGCCAGCCGGGCCATGCCCAGCACGCCGTTCATCGGCGTCCGGATCTCGCGGCTCATGCTGGCCAGGAAGTCCGACTTCGCCTTGCTGGAGTCCGCCGCCACCTGGCGCGCGCGCGCCAGCTCGGTCTGCATGCGGTCGCGGCGGGTGCTCTCGTGCAGGCAGACCAACAGGGCGCCGTGCCAGCGGGTGGCGGTCAGTTCGAACAGCTGCTCCAGCTCGGGGTGGCCGAGACCGGAGACCGCGAGCTTGTTGCCGTCCATCGCCAAGCGGGCGAAGTCCAGGCGCAGGCGCGGGCCGCGCAGCCCGGCCTGCAGGTCGAAGAGATCACGGCCGCCGGCTTCGAGCTCGCTCAGCATGGCCTCGGCCGCGGGATTGCGGTAGACCTCGTGGAAGCCGCAGCGGCGCCCCGAACTCGGCTCATAGACCAGGAAGCCGTCCGGCAGTTCCTGGAGGGCATCGCGGAAGCCCAGCTCGGAGTCACGGCGCGCGCGGTCGGTCCGGCGCACGGCGCGATGGGAGGAGATGGTCGCCGCCACCAACAAGGCGAGCGCACCGAGCAGGGAGAAGCCGCGCAGGATCGGCCCGGGGCCCGGGCCGAGGGACTCGGGAATCGGACCGCGGAAGGCCTCCCAGCTGATCGCGCCGACCACGCAGGCCAAGGCCAAGCCGCCGAAGACGGCGCCGCCGCGCGCCCCGTAGGCGTGGGCGGCGAGCAGCGGCATCACCACCAGCCAGGGAGTGAAGGCCGATTGCAAGCCCCCGGTCCCCACCACTCCGGCCGCGGCGGCGGCGAAGACCAGGGACAGCAGGGTCCAGCCGACCAGGTCGACCGCCTTGCCCCGGCGCAGCAGGGTCCAGCCGAGCAGGTTGGGAAGCTGCGAGCCGAGCGCGATCGCGCCGACCAGGGGATGGCCGCCGGCGATCAGCAGGGCGCCCAGGACCGGGACCACCAGCAGCAAGGCGCCGGAGGCGCCGGCGAGCAGACGGCGCCGCCGATCCCGGTCCAGGCTGGCCAGGGACACGGGCGCGGAACCGGCCGAACGGGTGGGATCTACGGACATCGGGCAGCAAGCGCGGGGAGCCTCCGCCGGATCAGCGGTGGAGGGACCCCACCCTCCATCGACCGGCTGGACCGTCGACTTGAGCTTCGGTTCAGCCGCGTCGCAGGCGACCGACCAGCGCGTAGACGCCGGTCAGGGCGAGGGCGAACACCACCGGCACCGGTCCATAAGGCAGGTCGAGCATCACCGACAAGGGCCAGGCCGACACCACCGAAGCCAGGCCGACCACGATCACGTGGAGCAGGAAGGCGCGCATGGTGCGCGCCACCATGCGCGCGGCCAGCGGCGGCAGGAACAGCAGTCCGAATACCAGCACCGGCCCGACCGTCATCACCCCGCCGCCGATGGCGAGGCCGACCAGCAGGATCTGGAGCTGCTCCAGACGCGGCACCGAGTGCCCCAGGGAGGCCGCCGCCTCCGCGTCGAAGGAGAGCAGCAGGAAGGGCTTGCGCCAGCGGATCAGGCCGGCGAAGACGAGGGCCAGGGCCACGCAGAGGTAGGCCAGTCCGTGCTGATCGAGCAGCAGGATCTCGCCGCGCAGGATGGTCTCGGCCAGCGGCGCGGCGGCCGGGCCGGCGTCGAGGAACAGGAGCGCGGCGGCGGTGGCGACGGCGAAGCCGGCCGCCAGCCGGGCGTCGGCGTGGCTGTGAGCGGAGCGGGTGGAGAGCTTGGCGAAGAACCACAGCGCCGCGGCCGCCGCGCCGGTGGCGAAGGCGAACAGGTAGAGCATCGGCGGGTGGCCGTGCTCGAGGAACTCCTCGAAGACCGACGGGAAGCGCGGCATCACCAACAGGCCGAGGCCGAGGCCCGCGGCCGAGAACTGCGGCACCGCGATGCCCAGGAAGGCCGAGCGTCGCAGGTAGATCAGCGCTCCGACCAGCGGCAACACCAGGCCGACCACCAGGGAGGCGAGGAAGCCCTCGCGCACCATCTGCCACCAGAACAGCAGCTCTTCGCTCATCCCAGGTACTCCGCGGCGCCGGCCGGGCTGAGCAGGACCTCGGGCTCGAGATGCCGCAAGCCGCCCTCCGCCACCAGGCAGGAACGGTTGGCGCGGCCGCTCATCGACAGCGGGTGGTGGGTGACGATGACCAGGGCGACGCCCTCGGCGTGGAGGCCGTCGAGCAGCTCGTGGATGCGGTGGGTGGCGCGGGCGTCCACCCCCGAAGTGGGTTCATCCAGCAGCAGCAGGTTGGGGTCGGACACCAGCGCCCGGGCCAGCAGCACGCGCTGCTTCTGGCCGCCCGACAAGGTGCCGAAGCCGTGCCGGGCGCGGCCCTCCATGCCGACGCGCTCGAGCGCGCGCTGGACGCGTTCGCGTCCGGCGGCGCCGTCGGGCCGGAAGGCCTGCTTGGCGCGCCACAGCCCCATCCGCACCACCTCCTCGGCGCAGACCGGGAAGCGCGGGTCGAGGGCGAGCTGCTGCGGTACGTAGCCCAAGCGCAGCTCCGGGGCCCAGCGCGCCTCGCCGCCGAGCAGGGGGAGCACGCCGAGCAGGGAACGCAGCAGCGTGCTCTTGCCGCTGCCGTTGTCCCCCACCACGGCCAGGAAATCGCCGGAGCGGACCTCGAGGTCGACGCCATCGAGCACGGTGGCCTTCGGATAGCCGAGGGCCGCTCCGGCAAAGCGGATCAGGACCTGCGCCTCATTCGAGGCCATGCACCTCCGCGATCCGACGGATGAGGTGGTCGAGGTGGTCGAGGTAGTCCGCGGTCTGGGCGCTCGTCCCGCAGGTGGTCGCGGCCTTGACCACCACCAGCCCGTCGATGCCGGTCAGCTGGGCGACCCGCCGCTCGTCGTACCAAGGTTCGATCAGGAGCAAACGGATGTCCTGCTCACGCACCGTGCGGGCCAGGCCGACCAGGTGTCGAGAGCTCGGCGGCAGGCCCGGCTTGGGCTCCACCTCGGCGGCGATCACCAGGCCGAAGCGCCGGGCGAAGTAAGGCCAGGAATTGTGGTAGGTCAGGATCCGCGCGCCGCGCAGCGGGGCGAGCAGCTCGGTCCATTGCTCGATCTTGGCCGCGGCCTCCTCGTCCCAGGCCCTCCAGCGACGCTCGAAGTCCGCCTCGAGGGCAGGAGCCAGCGCGACCAGGTGGTCGCGGATGGCCCTGGCGATGGTGCGGCCGTGCACCGGGTCGAGGTTGAAGTGCGGGTTGCCCATCGGGTGCAGGTCGGCGCCCTGCCCGCGGTCGATCTTGTCGGGCACCTGCAGCGGCTCGATCAAGGAACCGAGCTCCAGGTACCCCTTGCCGCCCGGCCGCACCTCGGTGTTTCGCACCTTGTGCAGCAGGGCAGGCATGAAGGAGTGCTCGTAGTGCAACCCCATGACGATCACGGCGTCGGCCCGCGACAGCTTGAGCAACATCGAGGGCTTGGCGATGACCCCGTGCGGGTCGTCGCCGGGTCGCACGAAGGCGTGGACCTCGACCGCGTCGCCGCCGATGGTCTCGGTCAGGGAGGCCAGGTCGGCGATCGTGGTGACCACCTGGAGCGGCTCCTGGGCCCGGGCGCCGACCGAAGGGCCGGCGACCAGGCTGAGGACGAGAAGGAGGAGGGAGCGCTTCATCACCAGTCCACCGAGTGCGAGTGCGAGCCGAGGATGACGGTCCATTGCAGACCCAGGACAAGATAGTCCTCCTGGCCCGGTCCGGGGTTCTCATGCGCGAGCTGGACCCGCAGGCGGTTGAACTCGGACAGGTACCAGCTCAGGAAGACCGCCTGGGTGGCGCCGGCCTCGAAGCCCTGCAGCCAGTCGCCGGCCCCCTCCTCGGCGTGCTCCCACCAGGCCGCCTGGGCGCCGGCCGCCCAGCGCGGGCTGAATTGGTGCTCGTAGAAGCCCCAGACGCCGTTGGCGTCGCCGGAGCGCAATCCGCCACCAGGGCTCTCGGTCTGGCCCAGGTGGTGCCAGAACTCCACCCCGACCGTGTCCCCGGTCTGGGAGGCGGCGTCGACGTTGCGCCAGGTCAGGTCCAGCGCAGTGACCGCCTGCCGCAGCTCCTCACGAGCCTCGTCGCCGCTGTCGGGCACGCCGTCCGGGTCCTCGAAGTGCAGGCTGCCCGGGGTGTAGAAGCCGCTCAGGCCCCACTGGAAGTAGCCGTTGTCACCGACATCGTGCTGGCCGGTGAAGCGGCCAGTGGCAGCCCAGTTGTCGAGGGCGCGGCGGCCGAAAGGCTCGGCGCCACCGCCGTGGGCGTGGGCGTCGCCGTCGTGGTCGTCACCCTCGGCTCCCGAGCCGAGGCCGAGGGACCAACGCACCGGCAGGTCACCGAGGCCGAACCACTGGTGCAGTTCGAGACCGGTCAGGAACAGCGGCCCGCCGAAGAACTCCCTGCGCACGCGGTCTTCGTTGAGGAAGGGCTTGTCGTGGGTGTGGGTCGGGTTCCACTTGCCAAAGTCGGACAGGAAGCGACCGGCGCGCAGGGATAGGTCGGCCGGGAGTTGGTCGAACCACATCGCGGCCTCTTCGAGCTCGACCGCGCTCTCGCTGCCGTTGTCGGCCGCCACCAGGTAGGCGTAGGCCCAACCCAGAGGGTCGATGCGGTGGGACAGGCTGAGCTCCAGGCTGCGGGCGCGGAGCTGGTTGTAGCGACCGGCGCCGTCATCGACTCCCGAGAACTCGGAAACGACGTCGAAAGCCACGCCGATGGCCGGGTTGAAGGAGTTGTCGAACAGGCCGAGGAAGCCCGATTGGCTGGCGCCCATGCGGCCGGGCTGGGCGGCGAGGTCGGCGCCGGCGGCCGGCTCCTGGGTGGTGGACTGGGCGAGAGCGGGGGCCGCCAGCGCGAGCAGCGCCGCGACGGGGAAGGGACGAATTCGGGGCATGATGCCTTGGTTTCTGGTTCCAGGATCGGAAGGGGAGACTCACCGCCGGCCAGGAGAGGTGGCGGCGAGGTGGCCATGGGCGTCACCCGCGAGCGGGGACGCGTCCGGAATCTGGAATCAGAGGGGTGGCGCGCGACCGAGACGGCGCCCGCGGAGCTCCCGATTCGGGAGCGCGTCGGCGGGGCCGCCGGCGAGGCCGAGGTAGGCATCGTCGAAGCCGAAGTGGGGACCGCCGTCCTGCGGCAGGTCCAGCCCGGCCAGGCTGAGACACAGGTCGCAGCTGGCGTCCGCTTCCCCGGCGGCCTCGCCGACGTGCAGCCCCACGTGAACCGCGCCGGCGAGGACCAGCAGGGCCATCAAGAGGGCTGCGAGGCGAGCGGGGAAGCTCATGAGGGGGCGGAGTATACCATTGGCCTCTTGAGGACCCGATGAAGACCCTCGACCGCCACCTCCGGCCCCTGCGCAGCCTGCGGCTCTCCCTGACGGACCGCTGCAACCTGCGCTGCGCCTACTGCATGCCGGCGGAGGAATACCACTGGCTGCCGCGGGCCGACATCCTCCACTTCGAGGAGCTGTCGACGCTGGTGGACGCCTTCCAGTCCCTCGGCGTGGACCGCCTGCGCCTCACCGGTGGCGAGCCGCTGCTGCGGAAGGACCTGCCGGATCTGGTGCGCATGCTGGTCACCAAGCCCGGCCTGCGCGACCTGGCGATGACCACCAATGCGCTGCGGCTGGATCGTCACGCCGACGAGCTGCGGGCCGCCGGCCTGCACCGCCTGACCGTCAGCCTCGACACGCTCTCCCCGGAGCGCTTCCGCAAACTCACCCGGCGCGACGACCTCGAGCGCGTGCTCACCGGGCTGGAAGCCGCCCAACAGGCAGGCTTCACCGGCACCAAGATCAACATGGTGGTGATGCGCGGCTTCAACGACGACGAGCTGGTGACCATGCTGGCCGCCGGCCGCCGCTTCGGCGCCCAGGTCCGGTTCATCGAGTACATGGACGTCGGCGGCGCCGGCGGCTGGGCGATGGCCCAGGTCGTGCCCAAGGACGAGATCCTGGCCCGGCTCGCCGAGGCCTACGGCGGCGCGCCGGAGCCGCAGCCCGGCCGCGGCAGCGCGCCGGCGCGCGAGTACCAGCTCCCCGACGGCGACCGCTTCGGCCTCATCGCCTCGACCACCGAGCCCTTCTGCCAGGACTGCGACCGCAGCCGCGTCACCGCCGACGGCATGTGGTTCTCCTGCCTCTACGCCCAGGCCGGCACCGACCTGCGCACGGTGCTGCGGGACGGGGCCGGCGCGGAGGAGCTGGCCGAACACCTGCGGCGCGGCTGGTCGGAGCGGCAGGACCGCGGCGCGGAGGAGCGCTTCGCGCTGCACGAGGCCGAGCGCCAGGCCCAGCAGCAGGACCCGGACGCCCCCCACCACGAGATGCACGTCCGCGGCGGCTGAGATGGAGATCGACCTGCTCGCCAGCGGCTCGAGCGGCAACTGCGCCCTGATCCGCGCCGGCTCCGGCCTCTCCCGCACCACCCTGGTGCTGGACTGCGGCATCGCGCTGCGCACCGCGCGCGACTTCGCCCGCGACCTCGGGGTGGAGCTGGGCAGCGTCGACGGCGTGCTGCTCAGCCACCATCACAGCGACCACAGCGCCAAGGTCGTGCCGGTGGCGGCGCGCGCCAAGTGCCCGCTGTGGGCGCACCCGGACGCCCTGACGACGCACCCGCACACCTCCGAGTCCGAGCGGCGCCGACGCAAGATCGACCACCGCGCCTTCCGCAGCGGCGAGAGCTTCGAAGCCGGCGGGATCCGGGTGCTGCCGGTGCGCGTCTCGCACGACGCCGAGCCCACCCACGGCTTCGTGTTCGAGGCCGACGGCCAGCGCGCCGGCTTCTTCACCGACCTCGGCACCACCGACGCGCTCACGAGGGAGCTGCTCGAGGACCTGGACCTGCTGGTGCTCGAGTTCAACCACGACCGCCAGATGCTGGCCGAGGGCCGCTACCCGCCGCACCTGAAGCGCCGCGTCGGCGGCGACCACGGCCACCTCAGCAACGACCAGGCCGCCGAGCTGCTGCGCGACCGCTGCCCGCCGCAGCTGAAGGGCCTCGCCCTGGCCCACCTCAGCGAGCGCAACAACGCGCCGCTGTTCGCGCTGGAGAGCGCCGCCGCGGCCTTGCGTGACACCGGCCGCAGCGATCTGGAACCGCAAGTGGCGCCGAAGCGCGGCATCCTGCGGCTCACCGTCCAGGACGGGGCCGCCTAGGCCAGCAGGTTGAACTTGGTGATGTGCCAGAGGGCGGCGACGCCGTCCTTCCAGCCGATCTTCTTGCCCTCGGCATAGTCGCGGCCGTAGTAGCTGATCGGCACCTCATAGACCCGCACGCGGCTGCCGTCGGCGCGGCGCTTGCGGGCGATCTTGGCCGTGATCTCGGGCTCGAAGCCGAAGCGGTTCGACTCGATCTTGATGCCCTCGAGCACCTCCTTCTTGAAGACCTTGTAGCAGGTCTCCATGTCGGTCAGGTTCAGGTTGGTGAACATGTTCGACACCCAGGTGAGGAAGGTGTTCGCCATCTGGTGCCAGTAGAGGTGCACGCGGCTCATGCGTGAGCCCTTGAAGCGCGAGCCGTAGACCACGTCGGCCAGGCCCTTCTCGATCGGCTCGAGCAGGATCGGGTACTCGCCCGGGTCGTACTCGAGGTCGGCGTCCTGGATCAGCACGATGTCGCCGGTGGCGTGCTCGATGCCGGTGCGCAACGCCGCGCCCTTGCCCTGGTTGACCGAGTGATAGAGCACCTTGATGTCGGCGTCGCCCTCGAGGCCCTTCAGGATCTGGGCGCTGGAGTCGGCCGAGCAGTCGTCGATCAACACGATCTCCTTCTCGTAGGGCGTGGCCCGCACCCGCTCCAGGATCTCCAGGAGGGTCTTCTCTTCGTTGTAGACGGGGATGATGACCGACAGCTTCACGGCAGCTTCTCAGGAGGGGTGGCCAGGGTTTCGCCGCGGGGCGCGCGGCGGCCAGGAGGGGAAGTCTACCCCCTCTCCAAGCCCTTTGCCGGAAGGATGTTCAGCCGCTGCGCGGGCGGCTGGCGCGGCCCAGCAGGGCGGCCAGCAGCACCAGCGAGGCCAGGGCCAGGGGCATCGACCAGAGCCCGCTCCAGTCCGGCAGCTCGATCTCCCGGGCGCGCGGGATCGCCACCAGCACCCCCGCCACGGCCTCCCCCGCCACCAGGCCGGAGGCCATCAGCACGCCGCGCTCCTGGCCGCGGATGCGGTCGGCGGTGACCGCCCCGCGCGCGCGCCGGGCCACCCACCAGGCGCACAGGCCCCCGAGCAGGATCGAGGCCGACAGTCCCAGCGACAGGTACATGCCGACCGCCACCGGCATCAGGTACAGCCGGAAGCTGGAGCGGCGCGGCGCCAGCAGCAGCTGGTCGATCAGGATCACCGTCACCCCGACCCCGGCGCCGATCGCGATCATGTCCCAGGGCAGCGAGGCGTCGCCGAAGAAGCCCTCCATCAGCGAGCTGAACAGGGCCGCCTGCGGCGCCTCGAGGGCGTGGCCCTGGAGTTCCGGCGCCAGGTGGGCGTCGGTGGCGATGCCGTAGGCCTCGTGCAGCAGGCCGAGCACCGGCGCCATGACGAAGCTGGCGGTGACGACGCCGATGATCTCCGCCCACTGCTGGCGGTAGGGCGTGGCGCCGACCAGCTGGCCGGTCTTCAGGTCCTGGCAGACGTCGCCGGAGGTGCAGGTGGCGCAGCACACCACCCCCGCCACCCCCATCGTCGCCAGGATCGCGACCTCGCCGCGGAAGCCGGCGAGGAAGATGAAGGCGGAGGTCAGCAGCACCGAGCAGATCGTCATGCCGCTGACGGGCGAATTGCTCACCCCCACCAGGCCGACGATGTAGGCGGCGACGGCGACGAAGAAGAAGGCGCACAGCACCATCAGCGCCGTCGCCAGCGCGCTGACCGAGGCGTCGCCGGTGAAGGAGTAGTAGAGGCCGAGCACGACCATCGCCGTCGCCGCGACCAGGAACAGCAGCCAGTGGCGCTCGAGGTCGGTGTCCTCGCGCCGGCGCTGCGCCGGCCCGTCGCCGGCGGCGCGGTAGCCGGAGACGGTCTCGCGCAGGCCGGCGGCGATGCCCTTGCGGATCTTGATGATCGACCA